>CAYLNV010000175.1:0-3201 GCA_964385085.1 uncultured Oscillospiraceae bacterium | reverse complement strand
AATCGGAAATGCGGCGGGCAGGTCTGCCCCTGAGCATTACCATCGATCCGGAGGTCAGCCCCCATCTGCTGAAAAAGCTGTCCTTCGACACCTGGGAAAATATGTATGCGGCCATCGGCTATGGCGGATTGACCGCAGTGAAGGCCGTAGGCCGGATCCGGGACGACATCAACCGGGCGCTGAAGGCCCAGAACAACGAAAAGGCCCAATCCCAGAACCCTCTGCGCATGACCCCCGATTCGGAGCTTGTCAAAAAGAACCGCCACGCAGTCAACGGTGTGATCGTGGAGGACATCGATTCCTGCATGATCAAGTTTGCCAAGTGCTGTACCCCTGTGCCCGGCGATGCCATTACCGGCTTTATCACCAAGGGCTTCGGTGTCAGCGTCCACCGGGCAGACTGCCCCAATGCGGCACACCGGGATGAGCCTATTCAGGCCTCCCGCTGGGTGCGGGTCCGCTGGGCCAACATGGACGATCAGCCCTTTGAGACCACCCTGGAGCTGGACTGCATTACCCGGGATGGCTTGCTTCTGGATGTGGCAACGGTCATGACCACCAACCACATCCGCGTCAAGGAGCTCAACGGCAAGGATGTGCCCGGCGGCCACAGTCTGTTTACCGTCCGTTTCGAGGTAAAAAATGTGGCTGAGCTGGATTCTATCCGCAACAAGCTGCTGAACATCCGGGATGTGGTAGGCTCCCGCAGAGGACAAAACTAAGTCTTCCCCTGGGGAAGGTATTGGAGTATAAGGAGCATATATGCGTGCTGTATTAACAAGAGTAACCTCCGCATCTGTGGCGATCGACGGTCAGGTAGTCGGAAAGATCGGCAAGGGTTTTCTGATCCTGCTGGGCATCGGTCCGGAGGACACAGAAAAGGACTGTCGGTATCTGGCAGAAAAGGCCCTGGGCCTGCGGGTTTTTGAGGACGAAAACGGAAAAATGAATCTGGGCCTTGCTGATGTAGGCGGGGAGGTGCTGGTGGTGAGCCAGTTCACCCTGTACGGCAACTGCCGCAAGGGCCGTCGCCCCAGCTTCATAGAAGCCGCAGGCCCAGAATTGGGAAATGCCCTTTATGAGCGTTTTCTTGCCATCTGTGAAGAGCTGGGTTACCCGCCCCAGCATGGACGCTTTGGCGCGGATATGCAGGTGGGATCGGTCAACGACGGACCGGTTACGCTGATCTTAGACACGGATCAGCTAATGGATACACCCAGAAGATAATTTTCCACCTTGTAGGACGGGGGCTTGCTCCCGCCGTCAGAGTGTGGCTGCTTATGGCGGGAGCGAGCCCCCGCCCTGCGATAACGGAGGAAATACATCTATGCTCAATGTGATAACTCTGCCCTTAGGGGTATATCAGACCAACTGCTATCTTATCAGCCGCAAGGACTCCGATAGCTGTGTTGTGATCGATCCCGGTGATACACCGGAAGCGGTGCTGGAACAGGCCGCAGCCCTTGGGAAAACCGTTTCTGCTATTCTCCTGACCCACTGCCATTTTGACCATGTGGGCGCTGTGAAGAGCATTTCAGAAGCCACCGGCTGTCCGGTCTATCTGCACCCGGAGGAGCTTTCTCTCCCGGAACGGCTCACCGGCGGTCCGCTTTTCCATACAGATACCTACGCAGAAGGAGACACCCTGACTCTGGCAGGCCTGAGGATTCAGGTGCTGCATACACCGGGCCACACCCCGGGCTGCGTTTGTCTGGCGATCGAAGACTGCCTGTTCACCGGCGACACCCTGTTTATGGGCACTTGCGGGCGGACAGACCTGCCCGGCGGCGATTGGGATACCATCGCAAGCTCCCTAAAACGGCTGAAAGGGCTGGATGTGAACTACAAGGTCTATCCCGGCCACGGCACTTCCACCACTTTGGATCGGGAGAGAAATAACAACCCCTATATGCCCTAAGCGTTGCGCGTGATGCTGTCTCTGCACCCCCATCTCCACGCTGAACGCTTATGCTTGAGGTCTCTTTATGAAACTAACTTTACGCGGTCATGAAGACCGATATGCTGTGGAACAACTGCAAATGGCGCTGTTTTCCGTTGAGACGGAAGGGGAGGCGGTCTCCGCTCTCCACCGGGGAAGGGTTTGGCTCACTGCCGTAACCACCGTTTCTTTAAACGGAAGCACATCCAGAGCCGTCCGCCGCATGAAAGCAGCGGAGGAAACGGTCCGTCTGCGGCGGCAGCTTTTGCAGCAAAGCTATTATATGGCAGCATTGCCCCATCTGGCCCAGATACCTGCATGGGGCGCACTGGCCGGTGTCCGGCCCACCAAGCTCACAACAAAGCACCTTCTGTCCGGCGGCACTGTGAAGTCTGCCGATGCACTGCTTGCCCATACTTACTATGTAACAGAGCCCCGCCGGAGGCTGGCCATCGACTGCTCCCGATCTACGGTCCGGGCGGCTTCGCTTCTGAATGACCGGGACATCTCCCTGTATGTAGGGATCCCGTTTTGCCCCACCCGCTGTGCTTATTGCAGTTTTGTCAGCCGCAGCGTGGGCAAGCGGACAGATCTTTTGACACCCTATCTGGAGGCGCTCCACAAAGAACTTGCCCTGACCGGAAAACTTTTGGCAAGTTCAGGCCATACTGTTCGTACCATTTATATAGGTGGCGGCACACCTACTACCTTGTCTGAGCCCCAGATGGCACAGCTTTTAGACTGCATCAAGGACAGCTTTGACCTGAGCCGCTGTCTGGAATTTACGGTGGAGGGCGGCAGGCCTGATACCCTGACCGCAGAAAAGCTTCGCAGTATCCGTCTCCATGGGGCAGACCGCATGAGCATTAACCCCCAGAGCATGGCAGACCCGGTCCTACGGGCCAGCGGTCGTCCCCATACGGCTGCCGATGTGCTGGAACGCTATCAGGAAGCGGTGGAAGCAGGCTTTGAGAACATCAACATGGACCTGATCGCCGGTCTGCCCGGTGATACCCTTTCCGGCTTCTGCCACAGCCTTGACACCGTAGCTGCCCTGAATCCCTCCAACATCACCGTTCACACCCTTGCCTTAAAAAAGGGTGCGGACCTGTTTGAAAACCGGGTCTCGCTTCCCAGCCGGGAGGAGGCTGCCCAGATGGTGGAATATGCCAACAAGACCCTGCGCGACCTTGGCTACAAGCCCTACTATCTGTACCGGCAGAAATATATGTCCGGCAGCTTTGAAAATGTAGGCTGGAGCC
>CAYLNV010000174.1:0-3213 GCA_964385085.1 uncultured Oscillospiraceae bacterium | reverse complement strand
GTTTCTACCGGAACACCGGTATGCGTATTTACGCCAAGGAAGGCTACTGGGCTTCCTATAAGATCAAGAGCCCCGGCAGCGGCACCTTCACCTTGTCCCTGGACTTTGCAAAGTATGCTTACGGCGGCACGGTTGCATTTTATATCATCCCCGGCGACACCCCCAAGGGCGAGGTGCTCCAGGCAACCGACTCCTCCAACCGGGTTGGCACGGTGCATATGTATAGCGAGGGGAGCACCCTCACGGACGGCTTCAGCAGCTACATTGGCTACTGGGACTTTGAGGCTGGCAAGGAATATATCCTTGTGATGGAAGCTTATGAGCTGTCCCCCTATACCTCCAGCTATTGCTATATGAACTTCTCCCAGTTGAATATGGAGCGGGGCAAGATCGACTACACCCAGGAAGAAGAGAAGCTGGTAAGACCCATCACTGTGGCAGAAAAGCCTTTGACGGTTGCGGATTTCCGCGGCAGAGCTGCCATCAAGGAGATCGGCGGCCACGACTATTACATTATGCCCTGTGAAGGCGGCGACAACCTGGTCTATGACCTGGATACCGGCGAATTGGTGGACTCCTTCGGCGGCGGCTTCAATCTGCCTTCAGATGTGTATGAAGACAGCGAGGGTATGATCTGGTTCTCCGGTTCGGGTAAGTGGCTGCTCAAGTACGATCCCTATAAGCAAACAACCGAAACCTATGGATGGATAGATCAGGGCTTTGCCTATATACAGGGTGGCTACGATATGCTGGAGTATGACAATAAGATCTATTTCGGCTCCAACCACGACGGCTACCTGATGTGCTTTGACAAGGAAACAAGGCTGTTCCGTGAGGTTTGCCACCTGATCGGCGGCAATGGCGACGGCGTCCGGGCTCTGACCTACTTAAATGGCTATATGTATATGTCGGTTTCCAGTGGCGACGGCATCCATGTGGTCAAGTTTGATCCCGAAACCGAGCAGGAAGTGATCGTTAAGAACATTAGCGATGTGCAGGGCAAAGCCACTGCCATTGGTAGGCTGAACATTATGGGCGATGGCGAGCTGCTGCTTGCCGGTACTTTCGGCGGTGTGAACTTTGATAAGTGCCTGGCATTTGACCCGGAGACATTGGAGCTGGTGGATGTGAACCTGCCCGACTGCATTATGAGCGGTGTTTCTGAGGTATATAACGGAAAGCAGTATGTTGCCTGTGTCAACGGCAACGGCCTTTGGGAGTACAATGTGGAAACCAAGGAATTTAGCAAGACCCCCGGTATGCCCTCCGGCGGTATTGGTTTTGTCTCCCAAACGAACATCATAGACCTTGACGGAAAGACCTATCTGTTCACCGCTTCCACCTCCGGCGGCGGCGCACCCAGACTGTATAACATTGAAGAGGGCACCTATACCTCTTGGGACGACCTGGTCAAGCACGGCAGCGGCGGCACCCGTCTGCTGAGTATTGCTGTGGGTGAGGGCGACGACAACGGCCTGTACATCGGTGGCTTTAACACCAAAAACAGCTTCGTTTTTGATACGGAAAAGGGCGAGATCACTGCGACCTATATTACCGGCGGTCAGGGCGACAGTGCCATCTGGTACAACGGCAAGCTCTACTACGGTAACTATTCCTCCACAACCCTCAACGAGATCTATCCCTATACAGGGAATATGGATGCATCACCCCGCGACAACGAGGTGATCCAGCGCTGGAAGCTGGACCATACAGAGACCGGACAGAAGCGTGTTCTGGAGCTGGCTGCGGGCGATGGCTACGTGTTCGCAGGCACAGTGCCGGATTCCAACCAGTACGGCGGCGCGATTACCGTGTATAACACAGCAACCGGTCAGTGGTATACCCACCGGAACATTGTGCAGGACCACTCCATCACCGGCCTTGCCCACAGCGGCAAGCTTGTCTGGGCATCCTCCGCATTTACCCCCGGCACAGGCACTACCACCACCATAGAGCAGAAGGAAAATGCCCAGATCGTGGCATATGACTACGAAACCCGGGAAGTGGTGGCACGGTTTGATCCTGCAGAGTATATCTCCGGTTTGGCAACCCCGGTTCTGTATATTGCAGGCATCGAGGCTGACCCGGTGATCGAAAACCGTATCTGGGCATCCGTTTCCGAGATGGTGTTCTGCTTCGACTACGATCCGGATACCAAGGAATTTAAGGTGCAGGAGATCTTTACCAACGCGAAGGATACCTATTATACCTCCAGTGGCCGTATAAGAGCCTCCCACGAATTCCTGTTCGATGTGGAGCGGGGCTATGTCTACTTTGCCTTTAACTCCGGTACGCGCCTTACGCGGTTTGAGATCGAGGATATGAGCGCCCCCATCGGTAAGCTGAAGGTGAAGTCTGTTAAGCAAATGATGGGCGATCTGACCGACGACTATGCGCTGGCACACGATGGTGATCTTTACTACATCCCGGACGGTGGTGTGGACCTGAATATGCTGCCCCTGAATGTAACCGACGAGGACTGGGCGATCTCCGAAACTGTGGATCAGATGATCCTTGACCTGGGTGAGATCACCCTGGAAAAGGAAGCTGCCATTAAGGAAGCCCGCTCCGCTTACGAGAACCTGTCCTGGCGCTATAAGGCACTGGTTCAGGAACTGGACACCCTGCAGGAGGCAGAGGTTGACCTTCTGGAATGTAAGATCGATGCAGCATTGAAGCAGGAGATCACTGCGGACAGCGTAGAGCCCTTGCAGGTCTTTGTGGACGAATACAAGGCAATGCTTCCCCGCTATCAGAACTATGTAAAGAACTATGATGCACTGATGGTAGCCTATGGCGAAGCAACCGCATTGAACGACCAGCGGGTAGCTGCAGCACTGCAGGCACGGATCGATGCCCTGGCTGATAAGTTCCCCATGACGCTGGAGCTTGAGCCGGAGGTCGTGGCGATCCGCACCGACTACGATGCCTGCACTCCCAGCCAGAGAATGCTGGTGGACACCACCATCCTTGAAAAGGCAGAGGCAGAGATCGCAGTCTTAAGAGCAGAGTTTGTTAAGTATGTGGAAAGCCTGATCCAGGCGATCCCGGACGAGATCACGCTGGATGCTGAGCCTGCTATTACAGCCGCAAGAGAGGCTGCCGACAAGCTCTACACCAACGAGCGTAAGAATGTTTCCTATTCCAAGCTGACCAGCGCGGAAGCTTCCCTGAGAAAGCTGCAGTCTGCAAAGGCGGCAGCGGATGAGGTGG
>CAYLNV010000173.1:0-3214 GCA_964385085.1 uncultured Oscillospiraceae bacterium | reverse complement strand
CCACATACTGACGCAGCAGAACCACAACACCTGCCAGGTTGGGGCAAGCCATGGAAGTACCGGACAGGTAATCATAGCCGCCGCCGGTAACGGAGGAGTAGATATTGCCGCCGTGGGCAGTGATCTCCGGCTTGATCTTCAGGTCCGGAGTGGGGCCCCAGGAGGAGAAGTCAGAAATGAACGGACCGGAGGTCTGGCTCTTCTTAATGGTCAGCTTGCCGCTTCCCTTCTGTGCCAGCATTTCGCCGTCGTTCTGGGAAATAGAACAAACAGCCAGCGTGGCATCGCCAACATTCATTTTTACATCACCGGACACATTATTATAAATAATAATACCGGCAGCGCCCGCAGTCTGGGCGATCATTGCTTTTTCTTCGAAGGTGTTATCACCACGGCGGACCAGTGCGATCTTGCCGTTCACATCCAGGCCGGTATAGTCCGCAGACCTGCCCACACCGGGGATCACAACATATTCGTAGGTCTTGGAGTCCTCGTCACCCAACAGGGTATCAAAGAAGCTCAGCTCCTTGGCTGCACCGTTGTTGGCCTCATCAAAATAGATGATCGTGCCGTCATACATCAGGTAAGGTGTTTTCTTACCGCTGATGGAAGCAACGGAGATCGTGCCGGGGTATGTACCGGGAGAACCGACCGTACCGGTATCGGGATTGGAGGTCAGACCCAGGTTGCCGTTGGCATCAGAGCCGTAAGCAGAGGAATAGCTGTTGGATGCTGCAACGATCAGGCTGATGCCTGCATTGCGGATCTTCTCGTACACACCGTAAACCAGCTCTTCGTCAGATTCACGGCTGAAGCCGCAGGCAGTACCCAAGGACATATTGATCACATCAACACCCAGGATCACGCAGTCCTCCAGCGCATCCAGGATCCAGGAGCTCATAGCGGTATCGACCACATCGGAGAACACCTTCATGGAAACAAGCTGTGCATTGGGTGCAACACCGGTGATCACATCGTCGTTACCGACAATAACACCGGAAACGTGGGTGCCGTGATTGTTATGGGTGGAATAGGCATCGGAATCACTGTCCGCATAGTCATAGGCAAAGGGGACCTTTTCATTGACATACACATCATCAACGGAAAGACCGCCGGAAAGGGAGTTTGCCTTGGTCTTGCCGACCACGGCAGCAACATCCTCATAGGTCAGGCCCAAATTTTCAGAGGTGAAGTTATCCACGGAGAACGCAGAGTGATTGCTGTCAAGACCGGTGTCCAGAACCGCAACGACCATACCGCTTCCGTCATAGCCGGATTCACTGCTGTTAAAGATACCGGTGTCGTAAACATTAACCGTATTTTCAACCAGTTCTGTTTCCGCAGCCTTATAGACCTCACCGATAATGGCATTTTCGCCCTCGTTCAGTGCCTTGCAGGTAGCTGCATAGTCGCCAGCCTTCACAAGGATCTCGAAGCCGCTGAGAATGGTGGAGTAATCCTTTCCGGTAGTATAGGCAACATTCATCTCGTCCAGCTTGGACAGGATCTGGGCCTTACGCTCAGCGATCTGTGCTTCGATGCGTGCAGCATCTTCACTATACAGCGCATAATCCGTAAAGTCCACAGACTTATCTGTATCCTCATAAGCGGTCATGATGTCTGCCACATCCAGGGAGATGATCACAGAGATCTCCTCGTCATCACTGACATTATCCGGAAGCTGGTAGACAACAGAACTATCCAGATAGTCCTTATAATCTACATCAAGCAACTGGCCAAGGCTGCCAATATAGGAAGCCTGGTAGCTGGATGCCTGCGCCTGCGGAACATAGACCGCACAGAACAGGATCACCGCAGCAAGCACCAATACCATGGCCGATCGGGTGAATGTAATCAACTTCTTATTTTTCATCTAACAAACGCCTTTCATATGAAAATTCACTCTATCTTAAAGCATACATAGCTCAGAATATAATACCCGATAAATGGTGAAAATGCAAGGTTTTTTCTTCGAAACCGCTCGATTTTAGTTAAAAAAATACAAATTCATTTATTCATCCACCAGTGGTGGACACGCGCTTTCTTTTTCCCCGTAAAGAAGCCAAAGAATGGATTCCGGCATTTACTTTCCGGGCCTGTTGTGGTATACTGTAGGCAACAATTTACCCCTCTGGAGGATAAAATATGACAAATGCAAAACGCGTGCGTCTGATCTACGGCATTGTGCTAGCCGCTGCGCTGGTCGCAGCAGGGCTGTGCCTGATCAGCGGGTGTATCAGCATCTACCGATCCGGTGATCGACCATTTTCCCGGGAAGCGGTGGCATTGCAGTTTTCCGGCATTTCTGTGCCGGTCTATCTGGCACTGGCGCTGACTGTTGGCAGCTTTATTCTGGACTTTGCGCTGCCCGCCGAGAAGAATAAGCGCAAGCCGGAAAAGCATTACGATGCCATTTTACGCAGGCTTTGGGAAAAGCGGGATATTTCCTTCTGCGGTCCGACCTTGCTGAAGGATATTACGCACCAGCATAAGCTCCGTAGGCTCCATACAAATATCAGCGCCGGTCTGCTGATTTTAGGAAGTGCCTGCTTCCTGGGATATGCCGTAAATCCGGGCAACTTCCCTTCCGATGATATTACCGGCTCTATGGAGCGGGCAAGCCTTGTCATGCTCGCCTGTCTGGCGATCCCCTTTGGATATGCGGTGTTTACTGCATACTTCACAAGGGCGAGCCTGCGCAAGGAGATCGATCTGGTCAAGGGCATTGCTCCCAGCGGGGAGGTTTCCCCTGCCCCGGAAAAGAAGGATGCCACTAATATCCTGCGCTGGGTATTCCTGATTGCCGGTGTGGCACTTATGGTCTTCGGCTATTTTTCCGGTGGCACAGCGGATGTGCTGACTAAGGCCGTTAATATTTGCACCGAGTGCGTGGGATTGGGGTGAGCAATATGAAAGAAAGATTATTAAGGCTGATCCCCACAAAGCGGAAGATCATGCAGCTATACTTTGCCCTGCTGTATAATGCCAATCTAAAGGGCTTCGTTACCGGAAATATCTATCAGGGCAAATCTAAGATATTGTGCGCCCCCGGTATCAACTGCTACTCCTGCCCCGGTGCGATCGCAGCCTGTCCCCTTGGCTCGCTGCAAGGCTCCTTCAGCGCTGACCACTCTACTATATATTATGTAGGCGGCATTTTGCTGCTGTACAGCCTGATGTTCGGCAGAATGATCTGCGGCTGGCTGTGTCCCTT
>CAYLNV010000172.1:0-3219 GCA_964385085.1 uncultured Oscillospiraceae bacterium | reverse complement strand
GTTTCCTTTGCCCACATGGGCAAAAACCGCTCCAATAACCACTTTTTCATCCATTTCCTCCTTATTGATCATTCTTCACATTGATTTGTAGGGACACCCCTCCCGGGGTGTCCGCGGACAGCCGGGGACGGCTGTCCCTACGAATATCTATCGTACCTTCTCTATAATCTTCAATT
Source organism: uncultured Oscillospiraceae bacterium (assembly GCA_964385085.1). Classification (GTDB taxonomy): domain Bacteria; phylum Bacillota; class Clostridia; order Oscillospirales; family Oscillospiraceae; genus Faecousia. The sequence continues at coordinate 3,043 of CAYLNV010000172.1, read as the reverse complement.
TTCACTTTTCAATTTTCAATTTTCAAAAATAATTGTTGACCTGAGTGGATTTTTCGGTTATAATGCTTTAGCATGACTATTTATATAGTCGCTTACTATGTGTTGCTGCGGCCAGAATTGGCTGTCGAGCATATGTGATTTGACAGGAGGTGTACTAATTTATGAAGCGTACCTATCAGCCCAGTAAGCGGCACCGTTCCAAGGTGCATGGTTTCCGTCAGAGAATGGCTACTTCCAACGGCCGCAAGGTGCTTGCCCGCCGCCGTGCCAAGGGCCGTAAGGTCTTGTCTGCCTGAGCGTAATATCAGGGAATCTGAATCACAGCGTTTTGATCGCTCAGAGCGAAACGGGAGTAAATGCGGGGCGAAGTAAATTCGCCCCGCCCCCTTTTTTATATGGACAACATCGCAAAATAAATTTTCCTTTGCTGTCCTGGTTTTGTAATGAGTGTTCTTGGGTTTTGCGGAGATTGCCACACCAGTGTACCCACTGGTTCGCAATGACACAAAATTCCACATTGGAGAGATTTTTATGAAATTTTCCAGCGCGTTAAAGCTCAATCATATTTTCCGGCGGCTTTATTCCACCTCCGGCTATGCAAACCGTTATCTGGTCCTGTATGCCAAGGGGAATCATTCCACTTCCAACCGGGTCGGTATCACAGTCAGCAAAAAGCTGGGACACGCTGTGGTCCGTAATCGGGTCCGCCGCCGGCTGCGGGAGGTCTATCGGCTGAACGAGCATCGCTTTTGTCCCGGATGGGATCTGGTAGTCGTTGCCAGAAGCCGGTGCGTAAACGCCTCCTTTTCAGAGCTGACCAAGGCATATCTGTCCTTGGCGGAAAAAGCCGGTGTCCTGCTTACGGAGGATGTATGAAAAAGATCCTTCTCGCCTTGATCCGCTTCTATCGGCGCGCCATCTCTCCCTATACACCTGCAAGCTGTCGATTCAATCCCACCTGTTCCGCTTACGCATACGAAGCCATCTGCAAATACGGAGCCGCAAAGGGAAGCTGGCTGGCGGTCAAACGGCTTTGCCGCTGCCATCCTTTTTATAAGGGCGACCCCTACGACCCCGTACCATAACACTATGGAGGAATACGAATGATTCTTACATTCAGTTTTTCGGACATTATTAAGGTGCCCTTCGGCTACCTGATGTCCTGGCTGTACCAGTTTACCAACAACTACGGTCTGGCTCTGATCCTGTTTGCTGTTCTGGTAAAGCTGATTTTGCTGCCTGCCACCGCAAAGGGCAAGCGCAGCACCATGAAAATGTCCCGGCTGAGCCCGCGCATTAAGGTCATCCAGGAAAAATATGCCAATGACCAGACAAAGCAGAGCGAAGCCATCCAGGCCCTTTACAAGGAAGAGGGCGTATCCATGACCGGCGGCTGCCTTTGGAGCTTTATCCCGCTGCTTCTGATGTTCCCTCTGTACGCAGTGGTCCGCCAGCCCATCACCTATATGCTCCATGAGAGCGCAGAAGTGGTTGAGCAGATCATTGCCGTTATCAAGGCCGCAGCTCCCGAAGCCTTCACCGACAACACTTACTACGATCAGATGATCGCTGCGCCGCTGATCGCCAAGTACGCAGAGCAGCTAAAGGCCGCTCTGCCTGAGCTGAGCGCCACTACCCTGGAGGGTATCAACTTCACCTTCCTGGGCATCGACCTGGGCCAGACTGCCACCTTTAACATTTTCTCATGGGAAGTATACGACTGGGCCCACATCGGTGCGTTCCTGATGCCGCTGCTTTCTGCCGGTGTGCAGGTTGCCAGTATGGCCATTTCTCAGAAGATGAATAACTCTCTGGTTACCGACGAGCGGGGTATTCAGGACGCAGAAACTGCCAAGGAATCCCAGGCAAACAAGCAGAGCAAAATGATGATGTGGACCATGCCCCTGATGTCCTTGTGGATCGGCTTCACCATCCCGGTGGCGCTGAGCCTGTACTGGATCGTGCAGGGTGTTGTCTCCACTGTTATCGATGTGATCCTGACCAAGAAGTACCGCACCATTTACGACGCTGAGGATGCCGTCCGGCTGGAAAAGGCCATGGCAGCCGAGGCATTGGAGGCAGAAAAGGAGCGTATCCGCGCTGAAAGACGGGCCGCAAATCCCGACGGCATTACCGAAAACACCAGCAAAAAGAAGCTCCAGCAGATCAAACAGCAGGAGAAGGAAGCTGCAAAACGGGAAGCTGCCAAGGAATACGCTGCAAAAAAAGGAAATGTAATACAAGAGGAAAAAGCTGCGCCCGACGCGCTGTCCGGTGATCCCAGCCGTCCCTTCTGCAAGGGCCGTGCCTACGATCCGGATCGTTATGCGTCCGGCAACAGGGAGGAATAACCAATGGAAAAAACGATCGTTACTACGGGCAAGACCATCGATCTGGCCATCGAGGCTGCCCTGAACCAGTTGGGACTGGACCGGGACAGCGTCTCCGTTCAGGTCCTGGCACAGGCCAAGTCCGGCTTCCTGGGCATCGGCGCTCAGCCTGCCAAGGTCGAGGTAACCTACGAGGTCCCCGATCCCAAGCCCAAGAGTGCCCTGGGCTCTGCTTCCCGCTCCAAGCCCAAGGCTGCAAAGCCTGCACCTAAGAAGGAAGAACCCAAGGCAGAAGCGCCCCAGGCTCAGCCTAAGGCCGCAAAGCCTGCCGAAAAGAAGGCTCCCGTGGCTGAAAAGCCTGTTGCTCCCAAGGTACAGCGGAACTATGTTCCCGCTGCCCCCGGCTCTGTGGAGGAGAAGATCGAGACCTTTATCAAGGGTCTGTTGGAGCATATGGGCTCCGATGCCGTGCCCCAGGCCTACAAGGAAGAGGATGACACCTACCTGGTAGAGCTGGTGGGTGAAAACCTGGGCTATCTGATCGGCCGTCGGGGCGACACGCTGGATGCCATTCAGCACCTGGCTAACTACTCCGTGAACCGGAACATCGAAGGTCATGTGCGTATCAATGTGGACGCTGAGGCCTACCGCTGCAAGCGGGAGGATTCCCTGCGCCGCTATGCCCAGAAAAAGGCACAGCAAGTCCTGAAGGC
>CAYLNV010000171.1:0-3229 GCA_964385085.1 uncultured Oscillospiraceae bacterium | reverse complement strand
ATATTCCCCGGTGGAGCTGAAAAAAATGTATATGGAGCAGGGCTACTCTGCCATTGCTTTTACGGAGCATAACCTGATGATCCCCCATCCGGAGCTGACCGATGAGAATTTTGTTGCCCTGATGGGCTACGAGCTCCACTTCCAGGACGAGGGCTTTGCGCCGGGAGCTGATAAAATGTATGTTAAATCCCACCGCACCACCTGCGGCATTAACTGCATTTCCCCTGCGCCGGATCAGACCCTGCAGCCCTGCTATCACCGGACTATGTACCCCAACCCGGACAATCCGGTGGGAATGAACCGGTGGAGAGCCCTCATTAACTATGACCACGATGCCCCGGACTTTATGCACTACCACGAGACAGACCACATCAACAATGCCATAAAAATGCACAAGGATCTGGGCTTCTTTGTGGTTTTGAACCATCCGGGCTTCAACCAGGAAAAATACGAAGAGTACACCGCCTATAAGGGTATGGACGCGGTGGAGATCACCAACTTCAGCGGCATCACCTATGGCAAACTGGATTACTGCGAAAAGGAATACGACGATCTGCTTCGCACCGATCATCGGATATCCTGCGTTGCCACCGACGATAACCACAACCACGAGCGCAGCCATCCGGAGCGCCGGATGGATTCCTTCGGCGGCTTTACTATGATCAAAGCGCCGAAGCTTGATTACCGGGAGCTGGTAAAGGCACTGAAGGCCGGCGACTGCTATGCCTCTCAGGGCCCCCTGATCCACGAGCTTTATATAGAGGACGGAAAGGTACACATCACCTGCTCCTGCGCCAGAGAGATCCGGATGAACACCGGCTGCCGCCGCAGTGAGATCAAGTGGAGTACAAACGGTGTTCCTGTCACAGAAGCGGTATTTCCTGTGCAGCCCGCCGACGACTATATCCGCATTACCGTCACCGACGGCAACGGTCTCCACGCCAACACCAGAGCGTACTTTATTGATGAACTTTTAGACTAACAGCATTGGGGAAAGGAGGTTATGGACTATGGGCACACCGAATCAGCGGATCAGCTTTGCCTTTTGGAAGTTCCAGGGCCGCCATTTTCCGGCTTACGCATACAACCGGCTCTATACACCGGAGTACCGGGGCATTTTCCATAGCCACGAATTCCCCCAGCTTTGGTACTGTCTCAGCGGCCACTGCCTGCATATTCTGGAAGATCAGGAGTTTGAATGCAGCAAGGGATCTGTGCTGATCGTGCCAGCCGGTGCCCGCCATAATTTCCGGGTCCCGGAAGGGCAGAATGTGGAGCTGCTCTCCATGGATATCAGCTATGAGACCTTCCTGAAAACACCCAACGGCCGGTATATGAATGCCGTAACAAATCTGTTTTTGATCCCCTTTGCCCAGGAGCTGGGATGGGATTTCCGGCCTTATATTTTGCTAAGTCCCCAGTCCCAGCGGCAGATCGAGGATCTGCTTTCCTGGTTCTGCCTGCTGAACTATGCACCCAAGGGAACGGTAAAGGTGGACGAGATCTATGAAAAGCTGGAGGAGCTGTTCTCTTTGCCGGAATTTGCTGTCCCCCAGGAGAGCCGGAAGAAGGCTGTCCACTTACTCGAGACCCGGCTGCGCCCAATTTTCCGGATCATTTCTTATATCAACAGCCATTATCCGGAGAAGATCGAAGAGGAAAGGCTGTTGCAGGAGGGCGGCATCAGCCGGTCGGTGCTGTACCGGTATTTTAAGCGGATCGTGGGGCAGACCTATTCCCAGTATTTGCAGCAGCTCCGTGTCCGCCGGGCCTATGTCTATTTGAAATACACCACCTATTCCCTTTCTTACATTGCAGATGTGTGCGGCTTTTACGATACCCAGCATATGCTGAAGGTCTTTACCAGATACGAAGGGGAGAGCCCAAAGCAGCAAAGAGCGAAGCTGAAAAAGCTGATGGAAGAAAAACCGGAATCCTGGCAATGGACCAAATATATGGCCACCAAAGACGAATAAGGAAATTTCTGTTTATGGGGCGATCGCACCGCCCCGGAGCCTCCCCTGTGTAAGGGGAGGTGGCTGTGTGCAAGCACAGCCGGAGGGGTTGTAATCGATCAGTAACAGACAATCCCTCAGTCATATTGCCTGAAATCGGCAATATGACAGCTCCCTTTACACAAGGGAGCCTTCGGATGCGTCGCAACAGCCAACTGAGCGTCAAATTGAGATTTGACGCTGGCAACATGCCGCGGAATCGTTATTCTTCCAAGCTTGGAAAACATAACCAAAGAAACAAAATAAAACGATACAATTTTACCACACAGTACAAAAACTGTGTGGTATATTTTATTTAGAGGCATTGCTTTCTTCTATAAATACAATCCTTCGTTTGGAAAAAAGCTTAAAAATTGGGAGGAAATGATATGAAAAATATGATGAAGCGTCTGACAGCGATCCTGCTTTTGGTATGCCTGCTGGCATCCTTTGCAGTGCCTGCCACCTTTGCGGAGGACTCCGCCGGGGCGATTACCTATGACTTCCAGCTATATAAGAATACTGCATTTATTGAAGATTGCACAACCTTGACAAAAGATCAAACCACCGGTTATATTACAGCCAATTTCCAGGCCCACCGCTATTATGACGGCGCAAGCTCATCTAGCGGCACCCACACCATTGCAAGCTGGTTCTATGACAACTATCCGGAAACGATCAATTGGGCCGTTGAAACTGCAAACGGTGAAAACGCCAGTCCGAAGGACTATTACTTCCGGGCGGCAAGCGACCAGGGTCTGCGCCTTGGCGGATCGATCACAGACGGTAAGTATGTGTCCGTGCGTATCAAGGTAGCCACTGCAGGCAAGTACGATGTTAGCGTGCTGGCAGGCAGCACAGGCAGCAAGGCAGATGTTTACATCTTCCCGGCAACTACCGAATATACCAAAAGCACCCTCACATCAAAAACAGAAATTGAAGCGGCTATGCAGGTTTCTGCCAATCAGCTTGCAAATGATGCTGTGCTGACAGGAAATACAGACACAGCCCTTGGAGAAATGACCTTCGATGAAGGCGATTATATTGTGGTATTTCAGTCTGTGGGTGCGTGGAGCAACGGAATCGCTGTGAGAACCCTGACCCTGACCCCGGTGGAGCAGACGGCAGAAACCACCGAAGCAACGGAAGCAAACCAGCCTTCCGGGAATACCACACAGGTCTATGACTTCCAGCTATATAAGAATACTGCATTTATTGAAGATTGCACAACCTTG
>CAYLNV010000170.1:0-3230 GCA_964385085.1 uncultured Oscillospiraceae bacterium | reverse complement strand
ATAATACCGTAGCCGGAGCAAGGCACATCGGCGATCACCGCATCCATGGAATCCTTCCATCCTGCAACAGGCTGGGAAGCATCCTGACAGAACACCTGAATATTCTCCAGGCCCAGACGCTTTGCGCCATTTTCGATCAGTGTTGTTTTATGGCTATGGACATCGCAGGAAAGGATCCTCCCCTTCCCGCCCATGGCAATGGCTGCAGCGAAGGTCTTTCCGCCGGGAGCGGCGCAGCAGTCAAGGACCTGAACATCCTGATCATGGGGTAGCTGAGCGCACAGAACACTCAGCTTTGCGGCTGCATCCTGCACATAGAACAGCCCCTCCCGAAAGGAAGTTAGCTGCTCCAGACTGCCCGTTCCGGACAGCACCAGACAGTTTTCCATCCAGCCGTGGTTTCGGGCGGTAACACCCTCCCCTTCCAGTCGGGCCATCAGCGCTTCTGTGGTGGTACGCAGGGTATTGACCTGCACCACCATAGGCGGGATGTCATTGTTGGCTTTCAGCATTGCTTCCAAACGAGGCTGCCCTACATAGCTTGTCAGCAACGATAACAGCTTTGCCGGATGGCTGTAGGTCTCTTCAAGGGTCTGGGGTGCTTTCAGCGAATCCTTTGTACGCACCCCGTTTCGCAGCACCGCATTTACAAGGCCGGAAGCATTTTTTTGCCTGGGGCAATATTTTTTCGCCAGCTCTACGGATTCATTCACCGCAGCAGACTGGGGGATCTTGTCCATTTCATAAAGCTGGTACAATCCCAAATGGAGAATATCCCGCACCGCAGGATGTAAGCCTTTGACCTGCCCGGTGAGAAGCTGCTGCAAATAATAGTCCAGCTTCAGCCGGTTCTGCAAAACACCGTAGCACAGCCGGGTGGCAAGGGCCGCTTCCCGACGGTCCAGCCGGTCGCGACTGATATACTCCTTCAAAACACCGTTGGACCAGCCGCCTTCCTTTCGGCAGGCGATCAGCACATTCAGTGCCGTCTCCCGTGCGCCCATTGATCAGCCCTCCAGCTCCAGAGGGTGTCCCCGGAAATAATCCGGTGCGGCCATCCGTTTGCCGCCCTCTGCCTGCAGAACACGGATCTCAATGGCATCCTGTAAGCAGGCGATCTGCAGGCCGGACTTGGTCAGGCCAAGGATGGTGCCGGGTGTCTTTTGATGGTTACAGGGGATCACAGCGGTATCATAGACCTTAAACCGCTTGCCCTGAAGCTCCGTAGTTGCCACAGGCCAGGGATTCAGCCCCCGAACCTTATTGTGGACCGCCCGGGCGGAAACACCGTAGTCAATGGGGCACATGGATTTATCCAGCATCGGTGCATAGGACACCAATGCCTCATTTTGGGGCGTAGCGCTGACCGGACCTTGCTTCATTCTTTCGAGGGTGGCGCACAAAAGGTCTGCACCCAGCTCTGCAAGACGGTCCAGCAGTTCTCCTGCGGTCTCGTCCGGTCCGATGGGTGTGCGCTTCCTGTCGATCACATCACCGGCATCCATTCCCTCAGACAGGTACATGACACTGACACCGGTCTCCTCCAGACCATCCAGCACCGCCCACTGATAGGGAGCAGAGCCGCGGTATTGGGGCAGCAGGCTGGTATGCACATTGATACAGCCCCTGGGCGGGATCTCCAGCACCGACCGTGGCAGGATCCGGCCATAGGCCACCACTGCCACCACATCCGGCTGCAGGTCCTTTAGCTGCTGAACCGTTTCTTCCTCCCGGAAATTTTCCGGCTGGTAAACAGGGATCTCATGTGCCAATGCCACTTCCTTAACAGGAGAAAAGACAAGCTTCATTCCCCTTCCCTTTGGTCTGTCCGGCTGGGTATAGACCGCCACCACATCCGCACCATTTTCCAGTATCTTGTTTAAACAGGTTGCCGCAATATCCGGCGTTCCCATGAATACAACACGCATTGCGGATTACTCCTCGTCCATCATCAGTTCTTCTTCTGACAGAAGCCGCTCCATGACTTCTGTGTAAACGATGCCGTCCAGATGGTCCAGCTCGTGGCAGAAGCAGCGGGCAGTCAGCTCCTCGCCCTCCGCCTCGTACCAATTGCCATCGCGGTCCTGGGCACGGACCTTGGCATAGTAGGGCCGTTTTACAAGGCCGTACAGTCCGGGGATGCTCAGGCAGCCCTCCGGACCTTCCTGCTCACCGTCAGTTTCCACCAGGGTGGGATTGACCAGCTCCAGAATCTCTTCACCGTTGTCTACCAGCACCGCCCGACGCAAAATACCGACCTGGGGGGCAGCCAGTCCAACACCACCGGATTCGATCAGCGTTTCTCGCATATCGTCCAGCAATTTATGAAGTCTGTCATCAAAATTTACCACATCCTTGCACACCTTATGCAGTGCAGGATCTTTATCCGTAAGAATTTTACGCAATCCCATTTCTCTTTCACCTCAGTCAAATCCGTTTACATCGATATAGGCCGACACACCGCGGTTTTCCCGGTCCTGGGAGAACTGCCGCAGCAAATGTGCCAGCAAGAGCCTTAAATTCTTTGTCATACCGCACCGCAGGCTCAGGCGGTAACGGAAGTGATAGTTGATCTTTGGTACGGGACAGGGGGCAGGACCAAGGACATTGCACAGCTCCCCGGTGTATTCCTGCATTTTCAGGCAACAGATCAGGCTGTCCCGGAATTTCACCGCGCCCCGCAGCACTCTTGCTTCATCCTCGCCGGTAAAGGTTACGGTCGCCAGATCTCCAAAGGGCGGGCATTTCTGCACACGGCGAAGGCCGATCTCCATCTGATAAAAGCCCTCGTAGTCCTGCTCTGCCGCTAAGGTAATGACCTTATGCTCCGAAGCCATGGTCTGGATCATCGCACGACCGGTGGCCTGGCCACGGCCTGCTCTGCCCACCACCTGGGTCAGCATATTGAAGGTAGTCTCTGCTGCCCGGTAGCTGTCCGTATATAGGCTCAGATCCGCATCCAGCACGCCCACCAGGGTTACATTGGGAAGGTTTAGTCCCTTTGCTACCATTTGGGTGCCGATGAGGATCGGAATATTTTCGTTTTTAAAGTGGTCCAGTATCTTCTCATGGGTATTGACTGCACTGACTGTATCCGTGTCCATCCGGTCCACTTCCAGATCGGAAAACAGCTCCTGCAGCTCCTGCTGGACCTTTTGCGTGCCAACACCGATCCGCTTCATTGGACCGCCGCATTTGCTGCAGCGCATTTGGGCCGGCTGGGAATGGCC
>CAYLNV010000169.1:0-3243 GCA_964385085.1 uncultured Oscillospiraceae bacterium | reverse complement strand
TCAGGTCTTCAAGGTTTACACCGGTGTTTTCAAACCGTCTTGCAATGAACACCACCAGGCGTAAATTCCGCTCGATCAGAAGCTGCTTTGCTTCCTCGTCCCCCGCTTCCAATTTTTCCAGTGCAGCCTGCTCGTCTGCCCCTTTTAGCGGCGGTGGCAGCACGTCTGCGCCCCCTATGTAATAGACCGTGTCCTGCCGATACCATCCGATCTTCATGAGAAATCTTAATAATTTTGTCATGCCGCTCCTCCTGTCAATGCTTGATATGCTCCCTCTGAATGAAGCCCCTCCGGGGCAAATGCCACCACTGTACTTCCCTGCCAACTGCCGATCTTGACCCAGGGCAGCTTTAATGCCAGCAGAAAACCGCTTCCCGCTCCTACCGTTCTGTACGGGATCAGCCGCAGGCCGGGGATCGCATCGATGTGTTCCACCGGGGATCGAAGCTGCGCCTGGGTCAGGCCGGTAAGCTTCCGTGCCACATCTGCGCCCACCACCAGCACGCTCCTTCCGGTTACCGGGTCCCGCAGGGCATTGCCTGTATCCTGTAATGCAGTCAGGGAAATGTGCTTTTCTTTATAGATCAGCTCCACCGGCACAAAGCTCTGGGCGCCCAGCTTCCCCCGAAACCCCACTATGCACAGCAGACATACGCATCCGGCAGAGGCTGCAACCGACCAGAAGCTGCCGCTGTTCAGGATCAGCGCCGCGCCGCCCATAGCCATGCTCAAAAGGGCAAATACCACACCCCGGCGCAGTGCATTTCTTGTTGCGCCAAAGGCGATACAGGCCATAAGCACAAGGCTTACTGTTCGCCAGAGGAAATTCCCTAAAAAGGAAAACCCGGGCAGCAAGCACGCGCCTGCATAAATGCCACCCAAAAGTGCAGAAAGGGATGCCCTTTTGATCCCCAGCGGATATCCGCACAGGCGGTTTGTCCCCAGTATCAGCAAAAAGTCTACCAGGAAATTCAGCAGCATAACAAGGTCAAGATAGATCTGCATAGACACCTCCTGTAAGTTTCTGTTTATCGGGCAAATGCCTTCCCCTGGGGGAAAGCACCCGTCAAACAGAAATTCGTTTTGTGCTCTGAGTATACTATGGAGAATAAAAAAATGCCGTCGCAAGACGTGTAAGGATTTCTGTCAGGTATGGTTTCTTTCTGCTAGGCATTGAAAAAGCGATAGCTGAAAAGATCAGCTATCGCTTTTTTCTGTCGTAGATATTTCTGCAGGTATCACCTGACGGATGTTTTTCTCTGCTTTGAACCGAGGTGTCATCACCTCATGCTTACATCCCATGCACCGCAGGCGAAAATCCGCTCCGGTCCGTAAGACACGCCAGCGTTTCTCCCCACAGGGATGGGCCTTTTTCATAACCAAAATATCTCCCAGTCGGATATCCATATCATTTCCCCTTCACTGTGTCCCAGTACTGCCTGGCCGCCTGCTCCACCTTGTTTGGACCGAACTCATAATATTTCGTATCCTTCAAATCGTCCGGAAGATACTGCTGCTTCACCCAATGGTCGGGATAATTATGGGGGTACAAATATCCCTGCGCCCGCTCCATGGTATAGGTATCTGCGTGCATATTCTGCAGGTGTCTCGGAAAGTCGCCGCCCTTCCCCTTGCGGATATCATCAATGGCCGCATCCAGCGCCAGATGGCCGGAATTGGATTTGGGGGCAGTTGCCATCAGCACTGCCGCATCCCCCAGCGGGATCCGGGCTTCCGGCATACCGATCATCAGCGCCATATCCACACAGGCTTTCACGATGGGCAGGATCATCGGGTACGCAAGTCCCACATCCTCTGCCGCGATCACCATCAGCCGCCGACAGGCAGACTGCATTTGCCCTGCCTCCAAAAGCCGGGCCAGATAATGGCAGGCAGCATCCGGATCAGAGCCCCGGATGGATTTTTGCAGGGCAGACAGAAGATCATAATGGTTATCCCCATCCCGATCTGCACGCATGGCGCTTTTCTGAGTTACTTCCCTGGCATCCTGCAAGGTAAGGGTCAGCTTGCCCCCCTCCGGCACACCGGCAGAGAACAGGACCTCCACTGCGTTCATGGCCTTGCGCAGATCACCACCGCAAGCACCGGCAATGTATTCCAGCGCCCCCTCCTCCGGCTGAGCTGTCAGGGCTGTTCGTTCTTCCAGAAATTCCACCGCCCGCTTTACCGCCTGCAAGGCAGCATCTGCCGAGATCTGCTTGAATTCAAAGATGGTGGAACGGCTGAGGATCGCATTGAATACATAAAAATAGGGATTTTCCGTAGTGGATGCGATCAGGGTGATCTTGCCGTTTTCGATATACTCCAGAAGCGATTGCTGCTGCTTTTTATTAAAGGACTGGATCTCGTCCAGGTACAGCAGCACCCCGTTGGGTGCCATAAAGGTATCCAATTGCGCCACGATATTTTTAATATCCGCAGTGGATGCGGTCGTGGCATTGAGCTGATAGAGGGTACGGTTGGTCTGCTTTGCAATAATATTGGCAACGGTGGTCTTTCCCGTTCCACTGGGACCGTAAAAGATCATGTTGGGGATGTTTCCGGACTCGATCAAGCGGCGCAGCACCGCGCCCTTACCCAAAATGTGCGCTTGTCCAAACACCTGGTCCAGCTCCGTGGGCCGCAGAAGCTCTGCCAAAGGCTGATACATAAGCCGCTCCTTTCTGTTTTTTAGAAGGTTGCCACATCCGGGTCTGCTGGGCTTGCAGGCTCTACGCTGATGGCTGTCAGCACCGGGCCCAGCTCACCCTGATACAGCGAATGCTTTTCTGCGGCAATTTTTGCCGTAACCGTAACCCAATCTCTGGGCTTCAGGTCCTTGCTTCCCGGATACTTGCAGGGAACACCGCAGAACTGAATATCGTCCGCACAGCAGGTCATCACAAACCGGCCGGGGGCGAACATATTGTTCTTATCCCGACGGAGCATTGCGATCTGACCCTTGAAGCGAACCGTTTTGCCGTCGTATTTCGCTGCTTCCTCGGTAACATCTCGATACCACAGGGCAAAATCCTCGTCCTTCACCTCGATCACAGGTGCGTTAAGATCGAAGGGCAGCGGATCAACAATGTCGTCAAAGGCTGTACTGCCGTCCGTATAGTCATAGAGAATGTCCATGCGCCGGTTGGCAGCACGCACCAGCTTGTGCAGAGGCATTGTGTCTGCACCGGGAGTCAGGCGGTTAAATACCACCATCTGACCGCCTACCAGCTTGTCCATGAC
>CAYLNV010000168.1:0-3243 GCA_964385085.1 uncultured Oscillospiraceae bacterium | reverse complement strand
CGAGCAAAAAAGGAAAAGGGCAATCATTACCCGTACAGTTACCTCTATGTGTTGTATATGTCTTGTTGCCTTATTGGGTTTTGGTATGTGGCAAGGTGGAATGTTCAATACCACACCGCCCGACCAAACAGTAGAAGATGCTTTATATCCCGGCATTAAAGATAACTTTGACGAAAGTAAAGGCGAGTCTCCCGACAATCCGGCAGCAAACAATAAGATTGTCATCAACACCATAAACGGCATTTCAGCTGATAAGATGAATATTGCTCTTATGATTGACGATTTCGTTGAAATGTCCCGTGAGGAAATGATCGAATATTATGGAGTAGATTATATTCCTGATGTTCCTGCTGATATTCAGCCTTGGGAGGACGAGCAAAGCGGTATTTACAGAAGAAACGGCGGAACCGGTGAAGTATATTGGGATGCAGATATTCTCAATTATTCCAACGAAGATTTCACAAGATCTGTTCACATTGAAGTAGATAAAGGCAGTTATGTGCTACAGGATTATCTTTTCTTCAAGGGAACAGAAGAAAAATCAATTATCAACAACTTCGAGGTTTTGATTGGTCTTAGCGAAAACGGTTACTACTATTCGGAGTTTATGTATAATGGTGTTGGATTTTGTATTGATGCAGAAGGTGTAACAGAAGATGAATTTGTTGCGATTCTTGCGTCGATCATTCAGTAAATCACACAAGTCATAGGCATCGCTTCGGCGGTGTAAAAATGCCGCTGCGAATCGACTTCGTGGCGCCTGAGGAGTTTGGCTGGGAAAAACGATGAAACAGCCGTTTCTGAGGAAGCACATCATAACAGAAGCTATGGCAAAAGGAATGGCTGAGCACTGCTGCATCGAATATCGCAATCTGTGTGAGATACTTCCCGAGCTGTATGAGAAATACGGGCACGCAAGATCTTCCGAAATTTAATGCAGGGGCGGCCGGTTGCCCGAAAAATAAGGATTGTGTAACCGCTGTGTATGTGATATAATGGAACTGCAGGAAGAAACAGAAAAATGAAAAGGAGGAAGCGATATGAAAATTCGGAATATGCTTGCATTGGTTTTGAGTGTGCTGATCTTGCTTGGTCTGACTGGCTGCGGTGCGGCCAGCGACTATGCCATCAGCAACGAGAAGCTGGATGCTGCCGGTTCTTTGGAAGAGGGCTATATGGTCAAGTCGGAAACCTCTGCTGACGGGGAAGCCTCCAGTCTTCCGGAAAACCGCAAACTGATCCAGACCGTCAATATGAATGTGGAGACGGAAGATCTGGACGCCGTACTTCAGCAAGTCAATAGCCGCATTGCTGAGCTGGACGGCTATGCAGAAAGCTCGAATGTGCAAAATGGAAGCGCCTACAGCGGCAAACGGTACCGTAGTGCGGATATCACCGTCCGCATACCCGCAAAGGATCTGGATGCCTTCCTGGATAAGATCGGTGAGATATCCAACATCGTTTCCTCCCGGAAAACGGTGGAGGATATTACCCTCAGTTATGTGGCAACGGAAAGCCGCATGAAGGCATTGCAGACAGAGGAAGAACGACTGCTGGAGCTGTTGGCGCAGGCAGAAACCATGGATGACCTGCTGACGGTGGAAAGTCGTCTGACCGATGTGCGCACGGAGCTGGAACAGGTAACCTCTGCCCTGAGAGTGTATGACAATCAGGTGGACTATGCCACCATTTATCTGAGCATTGAGGAAGTTACGGAATACACTGAGGTCGCAGAACCGGAAACCGTATGGCAGCGGATCAGCACCGGCTTCAAAAAGAGCCTGAAGGGTGTGGGCAATTTCTTTAAGGAGCTGTTTGTGTTCCTGATCGTGGCAAGCCCCTATCTGGTGCTGCTCGCAGTGATCGTCCTGGGTGTCCTGTTTATGATCCGGTCCGGCATCCGCAGGAAAAAGCGTACAAAGGAGCGCGAACGAAAGAATAATTCCGGGCAGGACGGGGCAGATACCTCTGCAACCTGACCCCGGACAGCGTTCTTGGGCAATGTCATTAAGTTAAGAATAATTGTCATTCCCACGACCAGTTAGCAAACTGGTCGTGGGAATTTCCAGCGCATCGATGGTTTGGAGATCACCACACCAGCGTGCGCGCTGGTTCGCAATGACACTTAACTTAATGACATTGCTTCTTTTGGGGACGGATTTTTTAGCAAGGTTATCTTTCACAGACCCTTTCCGGCAATTGACTTTTGCCTTCTTCTGTGTCATAATTCACAGGAAAGAACAGCTTGCAAAGGGGTGTTTTTATGCGCAAGATCAGCGATGTTTTGGGATATCAAGCGATCGATATCCATTCTCATCTGGACCACGGTGTTCCCGGGGATTCTACGGATTGGGCCGATCAGAACCAGCGATATACACAAAACAAGAAGCTTGATTTTTTAAAGGAAGAATACGAAAATGTTGGGATCTGCTGCGGTGCGTTTTCCAGCTTTTCTTCGGTTTTGCGGGATGACCGTATTGCAACGGAAAACGATCATGTATATGCAATAGCGCAGGAAAAGGACTGGGTCTACCAGTGGGTCGTGATACATCCTGAGCAGGAGCAGACCCTTTTGCAGGCGCAAAAAATGCTGAGCGCCAATCAGGTATTGGGCATAAAGATCCACCCCCAATACCATAAATACAGCATTTTGGAGCATGGAGACAAAATATTCTCATTTGCCGACAAATTAGGCGCTGTAGTGCTGATGCACCCGGCAGAGATCCGCGCAATGCCTGCCTTCGCTGACCGGTATCCCAATATGAAGCTGATCATTGCACATTTGGCTTCGGATGAATATATCCATGCGGTCGCAGGTGCAAAGCATGGCAATATTTACATTGATACCTCCGGCGGCTCCAGCGGTCAGAACAATGTGATCGAGCGGGCGGTCCAAAAGCTCGGAGCAGACCGTATCCTTTTCGGAACGGATACCTATTCCTGCGCCTTTCAGATGGGGCGCATTGCCTGGGCAAGGATCGGCGACGCAGAGAAAAAAGCGATCCTGCGGGACAATGCCCTGAAGCTGTTTCCGGAGAAAATTGATCCGAAAAAATATGGCATATAATAGACAAGCATTGCATGAAGCCGTGCAATACCTGAAGAAAGACGAAGGAAGGGCTGCGGAGTGAGTAAAATGAAATTATCCTTGGCGCAAATAAGGGAGATCACACTGGGCGCAGTGGATATTTGGGAAGAAGGGGGAGCGGTGTGCTTTTCCAGATTTTACCCGGCGCAGATGGA
>CAYLNV010000167.1:0-3255 GCA_964385085.1 uncultured Oscillospiraceae bacterium | reverse complement strand
GGCAAAGCTGGGATCGAAGGCATTGGAAACATCAGCAGACAGGCAGAAGGAATTTGCAAAGCACTCTGTCAGGCGGACACCCTGGGCAACGCACAGGGTCTCCATGAAGTACTCGAAGGCCTGGCTTTGCATACCGGAAATGCCCACAGAGCCGATCTCCTCCTTATCAGCCAGGATGCAAACGGCAGTCTTTGCAGGGGTATGGATGTTAAACAGGGATTCCATTTCTGCGTAGGCACATACCCGGTCGTCATGGCCGTATGCACCAAGCAGACTCCGGTCCAGACCCACCTCGCGGCACTTGCCCGCAGGTACGATGGTCAGCTCAGCAGAGTGGAAGTCGTCCTCCACAATGCCGTACTTCTCGTTCAACAGCTTCATGATATTCAGCTTCACAAGGTCTGCGCCCTCACCCTCAAGGGGCTCAGTGCCAAGGATCACGTTCAGTTGCTCACCGGCAATGCCCTCTGCCAGAGTTTTCTTCATCTGGTCTGCGGACAGGTGGATCAGAAGGTCAGATACCACCAGAATGGGATCGTTATCATCCTCACCGATGGTGATGGTAACGGTTGTGCCGTCCTTGCGGCAGACGACACCGTGGAGGGCCAGGGGCACAGTGGGCCATTGGTACTTCTTAATGCCGCCATAGTAGTGGGTCTTGAAATAGGCGATCTCAGAATCCTCGTACAGGGGATTGGGCTTCAGGTCCATGCGGGGGGAATCCACATGGGCAGCGCAGATATTTGCGCCCTTTGCCAGGCTTTCCTTGCCAACCACAGCAAGGATAATGCTCTTATCCCGGTTGTTGAAATAGATCTTATCACCGGCCTTTACAGACATACCGGCATCAAAAGGCTTAAAGCCGTGCTTTTCTGCCGCTGCAACGGCCCAGGCAGTGGCTTCCCGTTCGGTCTTGCAGGCATCCATAAATGCGGCATAGCCCTTGCAGTAAGCTTCCATTTCAGCCCTCTGCCGGGCAGTTAGATCGCAGTATCCGTTCTTACGGGCGGACAGCAGGTTTTCGCGCAGTTCGTCAGTATTCATAGTTTGATCTCCTTTTAGGGGTTTACTTTCATTATACCCAAGTCCTGAAAAAACGCAAGGCATTTCTCCTGAAATTGGGCCTTCGTGCCGTTGTTTTCCAGCACATGGTCGCAGAGCCTTGCAAATTCAGAAGGGTCTTTCTGGGCGCGGATACGCAGCCTGGCATATTCCCGGGATACACCGTCCCGGGCCATAAGTCGGACCAGACGGATCTCCTCGGAGGCGGTAACGGCTACGGTTACATCGCAAAGCCGGGCCAGATCGCCTTCAAACAGGCCGATGGCATCGATGGCGGTCAGCCGGGGTCGGGTCTTGAGCTGCTCCAGAACCGCCTGATGGACAGCGCTGTGGGTAATGCGGTTCAGGTCCTGCAGTGCCTGGGGATCAGAAAACACGATGGTACCAAGCTTTTTCCGGTCCAGACCAGCTTCACCTACACAGCCCGGGAAGCGGGCATCGATGGCATTGAGCAGAGCCCGGTCGGTTTTCAGCAGCTCATGGTAAATGGCATCGCAGTCCAGGATCAGGGCACCCTGCTCACGGAGCAGGTCCAGCAGGGTGGTTTTTCCACTGCCTGTGCCCCCGGTAATACCAATGATCATAGCTGTTCCTCCGCATTGATAATATGGAATGATGCCGCCTTTTTCAGCCGGTTTTGCACCGCATAGGCCATGCCGCCGCCCACAGGACAACGGGCATAGACCAGGTGAACAGCGGGGTCATCCAGCTCCCGCAGAGCGGAAAACAGACCGGCGGTCAGGGATTCGATGTCCGCTTCTGCACCGTAGGACAGGGGATCGCAGCCTTGATACAGGGGCAGCTCCTCGGTAAAGCACAGCACCCGGTCGCCGGACCGGTAGTGGCTGCGGATATATTGCGCTGCTTTCTCCCGGCTGCCTGCTACGATGACCACCTGACAGGCGGGGGCATAGTGGCGGTATTTCATGCCGGGGGCTTTCACGACTGCATCCTGATCGATCTGGGCGGTAACTGCTTTATCGACCACCAGATCGCCCAACACCTCCAGAAGCTGCTCCGGGGTGATACCGCCGGGGCGCAGAAGCCGGGGGCGGTCCTCGGTCAGATCTACGATGGTGGATTCCACACCTACACGGCACGGACCACCGTCCACGATCAGCTCGATCCTGCCGTCATGATCGTGGAGAACATGCTGGGCAGTGGTGGTAGAGGGCTTGCCGGAAAGGTTAGCTGAGGGGGCGGCAATGGGCACACCGGACAGGCGTATGATCTCACGGGTTATATCACAGTCAGGACACCGGACTGCCACTGTGGGCAGGCCTGCGGTGGTGCATTTGGGCACACAGTCCCTGGCGGGAAGGACCATGGTCAGAGGTCCGGGCCAGAAGCGCTCGGCTAATTTGTAGGCAGCCGGGGGAATGGTATGGCAGAACAGCTCCATTTGTTCAGGACCGCTGATGTGCAGGATCAGGGGGTTGTCCTGAGGACGGCCCTTGGCAAGAAAGATCTTCGCCACAGCCTCCGGATTCAGGCCGTCAGCGCCCAGACCGTAGACAGTTTCTGTGGGAATGGCAACCAGGCCGCCGTTTTTGATAATATTGGCGGCGATCTGCGCAGTTTGGCGCTCTGCCGCCGGAAGAAGAAGGGTCTTCACACCAGGACCTCCTATAAAAGTAAGAACAGTATCGTTACAAATTGACAATTATATATCGCGGCAGATAACGGAAAATACAGAAAAGGAATGACGCGATGTTCTTATGCTGTTTTGGGAGGTGATAGGGGCGACACAATGGTCGCCCCCTACAGATCCTAACGATAAATTTTTGCATTTTGCAATGCGCCCATTTTTTGACGTCATTGTAGGGGCGGCTATTAGCCGCCCGCTGGCGACCAATGGTCGCCCCTTACAACCCCTCCGGGTCGCCGCAAGGGCGACCCACCTCCCCTTACACAGGGGAGGCGCTGGTACGCTGGCGACCAATGGTCGCCCCTACAGATCCTAACGATAGATTTTTGCGTTTTGCAATGCGCCCATTTTTTGACGTCATTGTAGGGGCGGCTATTAGCCGCCCGCTGGCGACCAATGGTCGCCCCTTACAACCCCTCCGGGTCGCCGCAAGGGCGACCCACCTCCCCTTACACAGGGGAGGCGCTGGTACGCTGGCGACCAATGGTCGCCCCTACAGATCCTAACGATAGATTTTTGCGTTTTGCAATGCGCCCATTTTTTGA
>CAYLNV010000166.1:0-3260 GCA_964385085.1 uncultured Oscillospiraceae bacterium | reverse complement strand
GGGAGGACTATACCGAAGATAGCAGACGGCCCACCAAGGGCGAGTTCCGTAAGTTTGATCCCCAATGGGCATATGAGCTGCGGGAGATCACCGTAAAGAATCTGACCGCAGATGTGATGAAGAATTACAAGGAAATAACTGAAAAATGATGAATAAAGACGGAGGCGCTCACGTTGAAGCGCCTCCGTTTTCCTTATTTTTTGCGTTCCACCTTTTTCTTTGTTCCATCGGGATATAGTATGGTGGTGTTATCCAGTTGACCGGTCAGACTGGCCTTCACAGAGTCGATATAGATCCGGCGGAGCTTGTCCCGCTCGATGATCTCCTCGTCGGTCAGACCCTCGGATTTTGCTTTTGCTGCCAGCACATTGATCCTGGCGATCACTTCGTTCATATTCATAAGCTGCACCTCATATATAGCGGTCGATGACCACTGAAATCCGGCCTTTTTTCGTCTGACCGCTGACGGTGGTGAGTCGGATCTTTCCAAGACCCCGGACGGAAATTTTTGCCCCTTCTTCTACGGCTTTATCCGGCTTTTCGCAGGGCAGTCCGTTAATGGCAGCCTTGCCGGCTGTTATATACCCGGCAGCCTGACTGCGGCCTATCCGGAAACCGGCAGAGATCACGCTGTCCAGCCGCAGGGAAGCAAGGGTATCCCGAATTTGCTTCGTTTCCGCTTCCGGAACGCTGACTTCCTCAGGCGGGATCTGCTGCAGATGCAGCTTCGTGCGGCCTGCTCCGGTAAAGCTTTGCAAAATATAGGGCCCGATCTCCGCTGTTACAAAGAAATCACAGCTTCCTTTTCCAACCAGAATGTCCCCAACGGCCTCCCGGGCAATACCTGCGCCCATCAGCGCCCCCAGAAAATCCCGATGATTGGGGCTGTCGCCTTCGTAAAAGGCAGCTCGCAGACAGGTGAGGGGGCTATCCTCTGAATGTATGACACTTTCATCCAGATAGTCTGGAAGATATATAAGCATTTGCCGCTCCGCACCCTCATAGCCGCCAAAGGCATATAAGCCCTCCAGCGAACCAAACAGATACCGGGTCATATCCAGCTCCCGCTGAGACAGAAAACAGGTATTTGCGGGAATATTTTTCCGCAGTCCTGTTTGTATTTTATCCCATACCTTGGCAAGCAAGACCTTGTCCTCCGGTGTGCGGGCAATTTTATCAATATTTGCGCGGTCCATTTCATCACCAAGGGTATTATACCATACAGTTTCTGCTTTGCAAGGAAGTTTTTCTTGTTTCCTGAGGTATGTTGGGTTATAATGAAGAAAATGTTGTAGGGCGGGGGCTTGCGATGGGAGCGCTGCCGGTGGCAGATGAAGCGACCTGAGCAACGGGCAGCGGTCGGCAAGAAGCAAGCTTGCTTTGTCAAGTGCAGTTTCTGCCGGGCACAGCAACTGAAACTGCTCCCGCCGCAGACAGGAAGGCACGGTGAAACAGATGGTAGTAGGCATTATCGGCGGCGGTGCATCCGGCATGGCAGCAGCGCTGGCTGCAGCGGAAGATCCCGGTGTGCAGGTCGTTGTCATGGAACGGCAGGCACGGGTGGGCCGTAAGCTTTCGGCCACCGGCAACGGCCGCTGTAACCTGACGAATCTGAACGCTTGCGGAGACAGCTATCACGGAGAAGACCCCACTTTTGCAAGGCCTGCGCTGGATGCCTTTGATCCGGAAGCCACCCTTGCATGGTTTCGCTCCCTGGGACTATGCACAGTAGCAGAGCCTTCCGGTCGGGTCTATCCTTACTCCGATCAGGCAAATTCCGTAGTAGATGTGCTGCGCCTTTCTCTGGAAAAACCGAATATCACCGTGAAGACCGGCTTTGAGGTCCGAAAGGTTCGTGCTGACGGCAGCGCTTTTTCGGTGTCTGACGGAGAAGAAACAGTCCGTTGCGATAAGCTGATCGTTGCCTGCGGCGGTTTGGCAGGAACGAAGCTGGGCGGCTCTCTGTCCGGTTATCAGCTTTTGGGCAAATTGGGGCATAAGGCCACCCGCCTTCGGCCTGCACTGGTGCAGCTTCGGTCTGGCTGGAGCGGAACTGCTGCGCTGAAAGGTGTCCGCGCCAACTGCCGGGCAGAAATATTGCGGAACGGTGCTGTTTATGCCGCAAGCCAGGGGGAAATACAGTTTACGGAGTATGGTCTGTCCGGACCGGTGATCTTCGAGATCAGCCGGGATGTATGTCAGGGCGGGGGAATATGGAGCTGCCGCATGGATCTGATTCCCCAATGGGATGAAGATACCTTAAAGGACGAGCTTGCTCGCCGTTCCCAAACAGACCTGCCGATGGACGAGCTGCTTACCGGTATCCTCCATAACCGGCTGGGCCGGGTGCTGACCAAGGCAGCCGGTATTCAGGGGAGGTATGCCAGGGAACTGACAGACAGCGGCCTTGCAGAAATTTGCCGGGCGGTCAAGTCCTTTGAAGTGGAGCTGACCGAGCCGATGGGCATGGACAGCGCCCAGGTAACAGCAGGCGGTGTTCTCACAGAGCAGTTTGACCCGGAAACGATGGAAAGCCGCCTGATACCGGGGCTTTATGCCTGCGGAGAGGTGCTGGATATCGACGGTGATTGCGGCGGCTATAATTTGCAATGGGCATGGAGCTCCGGCCGCTGTGCCGGCTTGCAGGCAGGAAAGGAAACACTATGATTCGGATCAGGGAAATCTCATTGCCGCCGGAGCATACACCGGAGCAATTATCCTATGAAGCCTCCCGGGCATTAAAGATCTCCGGCTCTGCCATCCGTCGGCTGAAGATCGTCCGAAGGTCTGTGGATGCCCGAAAAAAACCGGAGATTCGCATTGTCTACACGGTAGATGTGGCGGTGGATGGCAATGAAGCAAAGATATTAAAAAGAAGTGGCTGTAAGCGTGCCGGCATTGCACCGGTGGTCTTTTACAAACCGCCGAAGATGAGCACTGCGCCCCAAAAGCGCCCGGTGGTGGTGGGCTTTGGTCCGGCAGGAATGTTTGCGGCCTTGGTCCTGGCGCTGGCAGGTGCTTGCCCGCTGGTGTTGGAGCGGGGGGAGGATGCAGCTTCCCGCCATGAAAAGGTGCAGGCATTTTGGCAGACCGGAAGGCTGGATACCAAAAGCAATGTGCAGTTTGGTGAGGGCGGTGCCGGTGCATTTTCTGACGGTAAGCTGAATACCGGTGTGAACAATCCCCGGATCGGCTGGATATTGGAGCAGCTTGTGGCGGCTGGCGCCAGAGAGAACATCCTCTTCGATGCCAAGCCCCAT
>CAYLNV010000165.1:0-3294 GCA_964385085.1 uncultured Oscillospiraceae bacterium | reverse complement strand
TAGGTCTCGTTGACCTGCTCGTAATAGGAGAAGGTATTATCGTATTTGGCAAGGATTCGGTAAAAATCGTTGATCTGGTGCTTATTGACCACACAGATCAGCATTGTCCTTTCCGAATTGCTGTGCGTTCCCACCGCCTGGATTTTTGTAACGCCGTGCTTAAGCACAGCGTAGATCTCCCGGATGATCTCCTCTTCGTACATGGTGATCACCGTAAATTTATAAGCACTTTTCGTACCCTTTAATATTTGGTTTCCCACAAAGCTGGAAATAAAGCAGTAGGTAATGCACAGGGCTACCGGCTTGTAGTCCAGCGTATCCCCGGAATACACAAACAGGGAAATGATCGCCACGATGGCATTAATGGTAAAGGTTACAAGGAAGAAATCCATTTGGGGCTTTATCTTGTTGATATACCGGGAAACCACATCTGTGCCGCCGGTAGAGCCGTTATTTTTGAAGCAAACACCATACACCACACCGCTGAGCACACCGGAAATGATCACCGGATAAATGGTATCGTGTCCGTGGGCATTGTACTGCCACCCATCCCAGCCGCTTTTCTGCAGCAGCAAATATAGACCGGAATACACCAGCGAAAACAGCAAGGTCTTTATGGCAAAATCCCGCTGCACAAAGAAAAATGCGAAGATAGACAAGGGGATGTTGATCAATAGCGACATATAGCTGATGCTGAAGCCCGTTTTATACTGCACCATCGTGGCAATGCCATTTAAGCCAGCAGGCGCAAACTGATTGGTAATAATGAATATGTAATAGTTAAATGCCAAGAGAACCGCCATTGCCACAACACCCAGGTAAGACAGGTACTTCTTCGACTTCATATTCTATCCTCCCGTTTATAGATACATTGCCACCGCGGCAAACCGCTTTGCGGCCGCCGCCAAGGAATCCAGATAGGCAAATTCCTCCGGAGAGTGGATTCTTCCTCCAACCACACCGACGCTATCCACAGTGGGGATCCCTGCCATCGTGGTATAAGCCGCATCTGATCCGCCGGTTTCCTTTTTCATTTCTGCGGTTGGCAAGCCCACCTGGGCATAGATCCGATTCATATTTTCCAACAGTTTAACATTTCTGTCGCACAAGGGCATAGCCGGACGGAAGCTGACTTTCTCCAATTGACAACTGCAGCCGGGTACATAGACCCGATCTGCGA
Organism: uncultured Oscillospiraceae bacterium; assembly: GCA_964385085.1. GTDB lineage: Bacteria > Bacillota > Clostridia > Oscillospirales > Oscillospiraceae > Faecousia. The sequence continues at coordinate 2,114 of CAYLNV010000165.1, read as the reverse complement.
CCTTTTCTATAAGCTCCTCTACCTGTTCATAATCTTCCTGGGCTGCAAACCGGACATCCGCAATAAATTCACAATGCTCCGGCACTGTATTGGCAACCGTTCCACCCCGGATCACACCGCAGTTACAGGTCAGGTTTTCTATATCCTTTAATTTTTCCAGCTCCAGTATTTTGTGGGCTGCCTCTGCGATGGCATTTGCACCCTCCGGGCATTTGGACGAATGGGCAGATCTCCCGGAGATCACAAAGCGATACCGGGCAATTCCTTTGCGCGCCAATGTTGTTTTATTATCCCAGTTGCTTTCTGCATTCAAAAATGCCACCGCACCCTTTGCCATCCGGCACATAAACTCCACGCTTTTTTTCTGGCTCTGCTTACTGCTTGTCTCCTCATCGGTCTGAATGATCAGCTTTACCGGACGTCCGGTAAAGCCGCACCGGTAAAGCGCATCCATTGCCAGAAAGCCTGCCACAACGCCGCCCTTGCAATCCGTCACCCCAGGACCGTAAATTTTTTCTGCATCCATTCGCACTGCAGGGGTGCCAAACAAGCCCACCGGATGCACTGTATCGATGTGTCCGGAGATCGCTACAGGGGCAACGTCCACATCCGGATTTATGGTAATGCAAATGGCATTTCCTGCCTGCTCATATTCCTCTGTTTCAATTTTCCAGCCCCGGTCCTGCGCCATTTTCAAGAAATATTCTCCCACCGCATCTACTCCCTGTTTGTTTGCAGTGGGGCTTTCCAGATTGCAAACATCCTCCCAGACCTTTATATACTGCCGGTTCAGTGCATCGATCTTTTCAAAAACTTTTTGACAATTCATAAGAAATCACTTCCTTTTTCTTGATTATACTCCCGGTGTATTATATAATCAAATAGAAATAATATCACAAATATTATAACAAAAGGGTGATAACGATGTTAGACAGCACTGCCCGTTATATTTACACGGTTTACCGTCTGAAAAGTGTTTCTCTGGCGGCACAGGAGCTGTATCTCTCCCAGCCGTCTCTAAGCCGCGCCATTAAAAAGGCTGAGGAAGGTCTTGGCTACCCGATCTTCAACCGAAAGACCCACCCCTTTTCCCTGACCCCGGAGGGAAAGGTGTACATACAGTCTATCGAGAAAATGCTGGAGATCGAAAAAGAAGCCGCTGAAAAGATCAGCGACCTGCACCATACCCAGGGCGGCACTTTGCGCATTGCCACCTCTTTGCATTTTTCCTATTATGTGATCCCGAAGCTATTAAAGGCATTTCAGCAAAAGTACCCGCAAGTGGATGTCCATATCATTATCACCAGCACAAGCCGGATCTATGAAAATTTGCAAAAGGATATGGCAGATCTGATCTTTGTGGCAGAGGAAGCTGCCCCGGAGGGTTACTGCGCTTTGCCGCTTATGGAAATACGAAGCGTTGTTGCTCTGCCACAGCATATGGTTCCTGAAGATCTGCAGGACTTTGCCCTGTCCTATGAGGAACTGATCAGCAGAACCTATTCTTCCCACAAGGAAATTCCCAACCTTTCAGGCTTTCGGGGCATTGATTTTATTTACACCTCCCCCAATACCAACATTCAGAAAAAGCGGAAAAATCTGATCAGCGATTCGGCATATACATCCTACATCACAGCCAGTGCCAACCGCCAGCAATTAAACTACAATTTGATGCGCTCCGGCTTTGGGGCACTGCTGACCACCGATGCCAACATCGCCACAATGACACCCCGCTCGGACTGTGCATTTTTCGTCCTTTCCGGCCCGACAAGCAAGCAAAGCTTCTTTATGGTCTACGGAAAGGAGCATGACGATCTTCAAAACGCTCTGATCCGGGAATTTTCCCGCACCGCCAAAAAACTCTTTTCCAGGTCAAATCCCCTTCCCCATATGACAGATATCTAAAAGGGCGCGTTACAAAACAAACTGCAACACACCATTCCCGCTATCAAATTTCTGTTTGACGATTAGACCCATCGCACATCCACGTCTTTGCGAGGACCGCAGGTCCGTGGCAAACCGCACCTTAAAAACATCGCAATTACAGAGCTTTTTCATAAAGAGAACGGATTGCCACAACCAGTCTGCGGACTGGTTTCGCAATGACGTGCGTT
>CAYLNV010000164.1:0-3303 GCA_964385085.1 uncultured Oscillospiraceae bacterium | reverse complement strand
AGCCTGTTTTGTCGCACAGATCATAGAAGTACTGGTCGTGCTGATAGTGGGCCAGGCGGATGGTATTGGCGCCCAGCTCCTTGATCAGCGCTGCATCCTCTTCATGGTCAGCCTTGGAAATGGCCCAACCCTTATCCTGACGGTCCTGATGGCGGGAAACACCGTGAAGGGGCACATTCTTGCCGTTGAGCCAGAAGCCGGTATTGGGACAGACGTGGAAGGAGCGGTAACCGTAGGTAACCTCCACCACATCGGTGATCTCTTCGCCCATCAGAATACTTGCTTCACAGGTGTAGCAATAGGGATCGGCCATGCCGTTCCACAGGTGAGGGTCCTTAATGTCGATGATCACATGGCTGTGGTACTGGGCCTCGGTCTCACCGGTGCCAACCACATTGCCGTCTGCATCCTTCAGTGCCACACGGATGATACCATCCTCCGCATTGACCGGGAACAGGTCTACGCGGGTCTTGCCCACATTATGAGGTGTAACAAAAACACCGCTTGTGCCGTCCAGAAGCAGGTCAAAGTGTGCATCCTTTACTTCAATAAAGGTTACATCCCGATACAGACCGCCGTAGAAGGTAAAGTCAGCGTGCTGGGGATAAACATCGCTCATGGCATTGCTGACAACGACCGTCAGCACATTGTTATCCGCCTGCATAGCAGGGGTCAGGTCGAAACGGAAGGTGGAGAAGCCGCCCTTATGAGTGCCCAGCTCCCGGCCATTACAGTAAACCGTCGCCACATGATTCGCGCCCTGGAACTCGATGTACTGCTTCATGCCCTGGGTAGGTGCAGGCAGTTCGATGGTATAGGTGCCGATACCGCGCCAATAGTCAGCGCCGCCGTCCTGTCCGTCCAGCGCGTTCCATGTATGGGGCAGGCTCACCTGTACCGGGGATTCACCCTGTTTTGCAAAAAGTGCTTTTGTAAGAAGTGTATTGGTTCGCATATAAATGCTGCTCCTTTCAATATGTTATTGCATCTTTATTATAGTAGCATATTGTGCAGTTTTGGTCAAGCTATCTTCTGTGATTTGGGCATAATTTACAAGTTTCTTATGTTCTTAGTTTCTTTACATTTTATTTAGGCAAATTTAAGGAATAATTTAACATACTATATTAGAATACCATCATACAGACCGAAAAGGAGAAACGATCTATGTACCAAGAACCGGATAATCAGTACCAAGGCCCTCAGTCTTCCCATGAGATCGAAGTTGAGGAAACATCCGTTCCGGAAAATCAGCACTTCCCCTGGGATTATGACACGCCTTATCAACAGCCGCCCAAAAAGGTCAAAAAGGGCTGGACCACAGGAAAGGTCATTGCGTTGGCGCTGTGCTGCAGCCTGCTTGGCGGAATTGTTGGTGCAGGGGGCGCTGTTTTAGGAACACAGCTTCTTAATAAGGAAGACGATCCCATTATCGAAAGCAATTCTGTTTCCAATATGCTGGAGGGCATCCGGGAGGATGCTGCCATCGACATTACGCAGATCGAGACCGGCAAGCTAATGACTGCTGCCGAGGTCTACGCTAAGAATGTTAATTCCACCGTTGGTATTACCACTGCTATCACCACCAACTTCTGGGGCTATCAGACCACCTCTGCCGCAGCCGGCTCTGGATTTATTCTGACCGATGACGGCTATATTTTGACAAACTACCATGTGATCGAGGATTCTGATTCCATCACCGTGTCCCTTTACGATGGTACCAGCTATGACGCAGCGCTGATCGGCTACGATGAGAGTAATGATATTGCGGTTTTAAAGGTGGATGCAGAAGGGTTGTCCCCGGTCATTCTGGGCGATTCGGACAAGCTGAATGTGGGCGACAGCGTGGTAGCCATCGGCAATCCTCTGGGTGAGCTGACCTTCTCCCTGACCGCAGGAACCATCAGCGCCATGGACCGGCAGGTAACGATGTCCACCGGCGCTACCATGAACCTGATGCAGACGGACTGCGCTATTAACTCCGGCAACTCCGGCGGTGCGCTGTTTAATCTGTACGGTGAAGTGATCGGCATTACCAATGCCAAGTATTCCTCTTCCTCTTCCAGCGAAGCTTCCATCGATAATATCGGTTTTGCGATCCCCATCAATTTGGTTCGTGATATTTCCACCTCCATTATTGAGAAGGGCTATATTTCAAAGCCTTATATCGGTGTGTCCGTCAGTGATGTTAGCACGGATGCTCAGCGCTACGGTCTTCCTCAGGGCGCTGCAGTGGCCAGCGTTATAGAAGACAGCCCGGCAGCCGAGGCAGGCTTGCAGGTTAATGACATCATCACCCATGTAAACGGTGTTACCATTACCGGCAGCAGTGATCTTGTCTCCACAGTCGGAAAAGCGCAGGTAGGAGATGTGCTTGTGCTGACGGTATTCCGTCAGGGCTCGTCCTCAGACATCACCCTGACAGTGGGCGAGCAAATTCAACCTGCCCTTGAAAACGAGGAATCATCCTCCAGCCAAAGCAGCAGTGTCTTCCCCTGGTACGGCGGAAGATTCGGCAACTGATCCGTCAAGCCGCGGGAGCGCCCTTACGGTCGCCGGATGGATATGCATTACAAGGAAAGGCAAGCCCCTTCCCTACATCCAAGATCCGACGAGCAGAAAATCATCCTTACGAAATATCTCCCGGGTCCTTTGCGGCATGGGAGATATTTTATATTGAAATTATATCTGCAAACCACTTGATTTTACTGAGAAAATCAGTACAATAGAATTTATATTTTATTCTGTCGAAAGGAATGTACCGCTATGAACAAGATCTATATCCCCAGCGGCTATCAGCCGGTTCTGGATGCCTATGACACCCAGCGTGCCATTGCTTACATCAAGCAGAGCTTTCAGGATGAATTTTCCGGCGCATTAAATTTAAAGCGGGTGTCTGCACCCTTGTTCGTTACGGAAAATTCCGGTCTGAATGATAACCTGAATGGCTACGAGCGCGCTGTATCCTTTGATATTCCGGCTGTTGGTGCGGACGCTCAGGTTGTCCATTCCTTAGCAAAATGGAAGCGCCTGGCTTTGAAGCGATACAATTTTGGTGTCGGCGGCGGTCTTTATACGGACATGAATGCCATTCGGCGGGATGAGGACCTGGACAACATCCACTCCATCTATGTGGACCAGTGGGACTGGGAAAAGGTCATCACCAAGGAAAACCGGAATCTTGAGTATCTGAAGCTCATCGTCCGGGCCATTGTCCGGGCCATCTGCGATACCAACGACCGGCTGCATGTGCGCTTTCCTCAGCTTCGTGTGGAGCTGGAGCGGGAGGTTTCCTTCATCACCACC
>CAYLNV010000163.1:0-3313 GCA_964385085.1 uncultured Oscillospiraceae bacterium | reverse complement strand
CCTGCACCTCTCTCATATTTCTTACCGTATTATACTGTAATTCCCTGTTTTCCGCAAGACCGGCCACGCAAATATCCTTGCTTTTTTCCAATATTAGGGATATAATAATCACAGCATGCTGAAAGGTGGTTTTATGAAATGGATGAGCACATCAATGAAAATCCCCGTCCGGTCAACCCCAGACGCAGACAGCGCTCTAAAATGCAGATCTTCAAAGAGGTTTACCTGCCCGTTGTGATCGCCGGTGTTGCGATCCTGATGATATTCATTTTTATCATCGGTTCTATCGTCCGCGGTGTTCAGAAGAACAGAGCAGAAAAGGAAGCCAGCATTGCAGCTTCCATCGCTTTAGAAAATGAGCAGGCACTGCTGGCAGAGGAATCTCAGCAGCTTCTCAGTGAGGCCGATCGCCTGTTCGCCGCATATGACTATCAGGGCGCACTTGATACGCTCAACAGCTTCAGCGGCGATCTGAGCCAGTTCCCTGCCATTACAGATGCGATCGTTGAATATGAAAATGCCATAGACGCACTGATTGCATGGGATGATCCCAGTCAAGTGCCCAATTTGTCCTTCCAGATGCTGATGGCTGACCCCTCCCAGGCTTTCGCCCACAGCACCTACGGCAGTGCTTTTAACAAGAACTATGTAACGATCGGAGAATTCGGTCGTATTCTGAAGCAGCTCTATGAAAACGGCTATGTGCTGGTGAGCATGGACGATCTGGTAGAGACCACTACCGCTTCCGACGGTACTGTAACCTATACTGCAAAAACCCTGTATCTGCCAGCAGGAAAGAAGCCGCTTATGCTTACCCAAACCAATGTAAACTACAACATTTACATTGTTGACGGCGATGGGGACAAGCTTCCTGACAAAGACGGTGCAGGCTTTGCTTCCAGGCTGGTTTTGGATGACGATGGCAGCATCACCTGCGAACGCATTGACAAAGACGGCCAGACTGTTACCGGTGATTTTGATCTTGTTCCTATTCTGGACAGTTTTGTGGAGGAACACCCTGATTTCTCCTACCGTGGCGCAAAGGCAGTTTTGGCACTGACTGGGTACAACGGTCTGTTTGGCTACCGTACCTATTCCGGTGCGGAAGAGGATTTTGGTCTGGATGCCTATAATGAGGCTGTCAGCCAGGCTATTAAGGTCGCAAATGCCTTGCAGCAAAGCGGGTATGAGCTGGCATGCTACACATACGGCAATGTGCCTTACGGTGAGTACAGTGCTTCCATGCTGAAGGAAGATCTGAACAAATGGCTGACCGAATGTCTGCCCATTTTGGGTCAGATCGATACTATGGTGTTTGCGCAGCAGTCCGACATCACCAACACCGATGTGTATTCCGGTGATAAGTTCACGACCCTGCAGGAAGCCGGCTTCCGTTATTATCTTGGTTTCTGTACCGATGGCACACTTTGGTCCGTATTGGGCAACAACTATGTACGGATGGGACGGATCTTGGTCAGTGGCTCCAATATGGCCCACAACAGCCAGTGGTTTGACGGTCTGTTTGACACTGAATTTGTGCTGGACATTGAGTTGCGCGGCACGATCCCCTCCTGATATGGTAATGATATAGAATCGAGACACGGAATGGATCAATAAGATCAAAGGTCGCGTTGCAAAACACTGCAACGCGACCTTTTTTATTGTCCGCGTAATTCGATGATCTGATCCCGAAGGATAGCAGCATACTCGTATTCCATCATACGGGCCGCCTCCTTCATTTGCTTTTCCAGTCGTGCGATCTCCTTTTCCTTCTCTGCCTTTGTCATCTTGACACCGCTTCTGCCCTTCCGTTCGGCAGTTGGCGAGGATATTTCGATCAGATCCCGGACAGACTTGATGATCGTCTGGGGTACGATGCCATGGGCCTGATTGTAATCATCCTGGATCTTCCTCCGCCGCTTTGTTTCGTCAATTGCAGCACGCATAGATGGTGTCATATTATCGGCATACATGATCACAAGGCCCTGTGCGTTTCTGGCCGCACGGCCAATGGTCTGGATCAGGCTGGTCTCCGACCGAAGGAAGCCCTCTTTATCCGCATCCAGTATTGCCACAAGGCTTACCTCCGGCAGGTCCAGACCTTCCCGAAGGAGGTTGATACCAACCAGTACATCAAATTTTGCCATGCGCAGATCCCGAATGATCTCCATACGCTCCATCGCGCCGATATCCGAGTGCATATAGCGCACACGGATCCCTGCCTTTTGCAAATAAACAGTCAGGTCCTCTGCCATCTTCTTTGTCAGGGTCGTAACCAGCACCCGCTCGTCCCTGGCCGTTCTCCGGTTGATCTCCCCTATCAGGTCATCTATCTGCCCTTCTATGGGTCTTACCTCCACATTGGGGTCTAAAAGCCCCGTCGGGCGGATCACTTGCTCCACTGTTTGTGCAGACCGGGTCTGTTCATATTCCGCAGGCGTAGCAGAAACATATACCACCTGATTGAGCTTCGCGTCAAATTCCTGAAAGTTTAAGGGGCGGTTATCATAAGCAGACGGAAGACGGAATCCGTAATTCACAAGGGAATCCTTGCGGCTTCTGTCCCCTGCATACATAGCCCGGCATTGCGGTACGGTTACATGGCTTTCATCCACAAACAGCAAAAAATCATCCGGGAAATAATCCAGCAATGTGGTAGGCGGTGTTCCGGGCGCTCTTCCCTGAATGACGCGGGAGTAGTTTTCGATACCGGTACAAAAACCGATCTCTGTCAGCATTTCCAGATCGTATGCGGTCCTCTGCGCGATCCGCTGGGCCTCGATCAGCTTATCGTGGGCACGGAAGTAGGCAACCTGCTCATCACATTCCTTGCGGATCTCTGCCATTGCCCGCTCCATTTTCTCACGGCTGGCAACATAATGGCTGGCAGGATAAATGGCCACATGGTCAATATACCGCTCCACCATACCGGATACCGCGTTGATTTCGCTGATCCGGTCAACCTCATCTCCAAAGAATTCGATCCGAATGGCACGACCGGTCCAATAGGCAGGATAGACTTCAAGGGTATCGCCCCGGACACGGAACTTATTACGGGAAAAGTCGATATCATTTCGCTCGTACCGAATTTCCGTCAGCTTTCTGAGTATTTCATCCAAGGGCCGCTCCTGACCTACCCGCAGGGAGATCACCATGCTCTTATAGTCAATGGGGTCGCCCAGGCCGTACAGGCAGCTGACCGAGGACACCACGATCACATCTCTACGTTCGAACAGCGCAGAGGTAGCGCTGTGGCGCAGGCGATCGATCTCCTCATTGATGGCAGAATCCTTCTCGATATAGGTATCCGTAT
>CAYLNV010000162.1:0-3317 GCA_964385085.1 uncultured Oscillospiraceae bacterium | reverse complement strand
AAACCATCAAGGCTGTCCGTAAGGACGTGCTGGCCAAGTGCTACGGCGGCGATATTACCCGTAAGAAGAAGCTGCTGGAGAAGCAGAAGGAAGGCAAAAAGCGGATGCGCACCTTCGGTACAGTGGCTGTTCCTTCTGAAGCCTTTATGGCAGTTCTGAAATTAGACGAAGACTAACTTGTAGGGGGCGATGCCCACATCGCCCCGCCTTTTCTGTGCTTGTTTTGGGCCGATGTGGGCATCGACCCCTACAATATCTTTTGGAGGCAGATATGCCACTTTTATCACGAAAAAATAAAACTCCTCTTGGAATATACATTCATGTTCCGTTTTGCCGCAGCAAGTGCCAGTACTGCGACTTTTACTCTCTGACCACCAAGGAAGACAGCTTGCTGGACGGCTATCTGGAGGCCGTGTGCAGCCACATTAAGGAGGCAGGCGCATTAGCTCCCAACTATCTGGTGGATACCATCTACTTTGGGGGCGGCACACCCAGCTTCTTCGGCGCAGACGGCATGGCGGCGATCCTGACCACCATTCGGAAAAGCTTTGATGTGGCGCGGGATGCGGAGATCACCTTTGAGGCAAACCCCGATTCTGTGTCTGACCGGCTTTTGCGGCGACTGCGCAGTGAGGGCTTCAACCGGGTGAGCCTGGGCATCCAGTGCGACAATGACGATATTTTAAGAAAACTGGGCCGTCCCCATAGCTATGCCCAGGCAGAGACTGCAGTAAAGCGGATCCGCAAAATGGGATTTCGCAATCTTTCCCTGGACCTGATGTACGGACTGCCCGGTCAGTCCCTGCAGGCATGGGAGCGGACACTTACCAATGTGCTGAAGCTGCAGCCGGAGCATATTAGCTGCTACGGTCTGAAGGTGGAGGAAGGCACACCCCTGTACGATTATCAGGAGTATTGCAATCTGGCAGACGACGATACCCAGGCGGATATGTATTTGTCTGCGGTCGAGATCCTCCGCCAGCATGGCTACCGGCAGTATGAGATCTCCAATTTTTGCCGCAAGGGCCATGTGTCCCGGCATAATCTGAAATACTGGAACGGCGGCGAATATCTGGGCTTTGGCCCGGATGCCAGCTCTGATTTCAGCGGGCGGCGGTTTGCCATCATCCGGGATCTGCAGGGCTATATCGATGGCATCCGTTCCGGCGGTCAGGTGCTGCGGGAGGTGCAGGAAGTGCCGCCCAGAGAGCGGGCAGGAGAATACCTGATGATGCGCCTGCGGACCGTATCCGGTCTGGACCCCAAGGAGTATGAAAAGCGGTATCTGCTGCCCTTTGGACCACTGCAGACAGTGCTGGAAAAGCACAAGGAGCAGGGCTTGGCGGCAAAGACCTTCGATGGCCGCTGGCATTTGACCCCCAACGGCTTTTTGGTATCCAACAGCATTATTTCAGATTTGCTGTTGGTCCAGGAAAAGTGCAAACCAATTGCCAGAAGAAGATAAACCTGTTGTACACCATTCCATAGGAAGAGGCTTTCAAGCTATACCTGGATGCAAACAAAAGGAGAGATTTGTTATGGGGATTGTAAAAAAACTCAAGTGTTTATTTGTAGAATATTTGCGTTTAGCAAAGGGAATTCGGTATAATAAAGTGAAGGCTTGTATATTATTCTTCCACTATGTTCTCTGTCGGCATAGATATTATTGCAATGCTGAAGAATATTTAACCTACAACTTCTATAGAATTAGCCATAAAAGGCGAAAGAAGTTCCTGCTTGTCTATCACCAACGAAATATGTATAAGTTTATTAATCGCAAAGGCGCGACACATTCGAAGTATGCTGTTTCAGAAAAATTCCCAGCTCAATTTGGAAGGAACATATTGCATTTCGAAAAATGTCAATATAACGAATTTGTTGAGTTTTTCAAGAAATATAAGCGGATTATCGTCAAACCGGATGATGGCTCATATGGAAGGAACATTCAAGCCTTTGATTATAAAGATGTTACACAAGCATTTTCAGTTTTCTCCCAATACAAGGATAAGAATTATATTTGTGAAGAGTATATTAAGCAGCATCCTGATATGGTGGCGTTGTACCCAAACGCAGTTAACACAATACGCGTCCTTGCACTCTTAAAAGAGGGTAAAGTCAACATTATTGCGGCAGCATTGCGCACAGGAACAGGAAATGAGGTTGTAGACAACTTAAAACATGGCGGTATTGGAGCGAATGTAAACATTGAAACAGGTATTGTTGATACAATAGGAAAGGATTACAGAGGAAACACCTATATCGTTCATCCAGATACTGGATATCCATTTAATGGTTTACAAATCCCGTTTTGGGACGAAGTAATATCTATGATACAAGAGGCACACTTACAATTTAGTGAATGTCCTCTTCTTGGCTGGGATATTGCTATTACAGAAACAAAACCCATTATCGTAGAAACAAATAATGGACCAGGACCGATGATTCATCAGTTTATTGATAAAGTTCCCAGAGGTGAAGAGATTATCCGCTTTATTGAGAAAAGACAAGCAGAAACACAGAATATAAAAATATAAATGTTAGAAGCTGCTATGCAAGAGGATAATAGCGGATTCTATCCAATGACAACATAAAAGCGGGGAGAACAAAGCTCCCCGCTTGATTTATTTCATAAATTTATCGATCGCTTCGCACAGGTCGTTAACTGCATTTTCGTCCCCGGCGGCCACTGCGTCTACCATACAGTGGCGCATATGGTCCTTGAGGATCACCTTGCCGGTGTTTTCCAACGCAGAGCGGACAGCGGCGAGCTGAATCAGCACCTCTGAGCAATCATAGCCTTCTTCTACCATCCGTTTGACCTTTTCCAAGTGGCCGATAGCCCGGGCAAGGCGGTTGACTACCGCTTTCTGATTTTCGTGGACATGGCCATGGGAGTGGGCAATGCCGTGGGCATGCATATAAGCGTGGTCGTGTTCGTGGGAATGGTGATGATCGGACATGTTCGCCCCTCCTTTTCACAGTTTACAAAATTATACCCCATTTTTTCCCAACTTGCAAGCCCCAGTGGGGGATAAGTAAATGCAAAATGCAAAATGAATGTGTCCGCAAGCGGACGATATTAAATTATTCCCGCAGGGAATACCGCAATTTTCAATTTTCAACTTTCAATTTTCAATTGTTTCTGCTATAATGCTAATTTGAAGGAATGTGTCCGAGGAGGGACAAGCTATGAGAATGAGAAGAATGAAAAATTTAGATCCCCGGATGGAAAAATGCGCCGCCTTGCGGATCGCAGAGCCGGCGTCCTTGAAGGGAAACTGGCGTTCCCTGAAGCCGGATGCCACTGCCCTGTGGGT
>CAYLNV010000161.1:0-3322 GCA_964385085.1 uncultured Oscillospiraceae bacterium | reverse complement strand
ACCATTCAAGAATAAAAGCAGCCCCGAAGGACTGCTGTAAATAAGGAGAATATATTATGTACGATTTTAGTAATAAGTATGTGGTCGTAACCGGTGCTGGCAAAGGCATTGGCCGCGTGATCGCAGAACGTTTCATTCAGGAAGGTGCAGCGGGTGTTGCCATGCTGGATTACGACGAAGCGCTGGTCAAAGCAACTGCTGCAGAGCTTGATCCCGCCGGCACACAGGCGCTGGCTGTTAAGTGCGATGTGTCCAAGGAGGACAGCGTGCAGGCAGCTTTTGCTGCAATTTATGAGAAGTTCGGTCGGGTGGACATTCTGGTGAACAATGCCGGTATCACAAGAGATGCCATCTTCCACAAAATGACCCCTGCCCAGATGCACCAGGTCATGGATGTGAACTTCTTCGGTACATACAACTGTATCTATCAGGTGGTTCCCGGTATGCGCCAGCAAGGCTACGGTAAGATCGTGAACATTTCCTCCACATCCTCCTACGGTAACCCCGGTCAGGCAAACTACAGCGCATCCAAGGCAGCTATCGAGGGTATGACCAAAACCCTTGCCAAGGAGCTGGGAAGAAAGAATATCCAGATCAACTGCGTGCTGCCCGGCTATATCGACACAGAAATGATGCGGGCAATTCCCGCGGATATGCTGGAAAATGCGATCAGCAATACCCCCTTAAAGCGGCTGGGTGATCCCAGAGAGATCGCTGCTCTGGTGGCGTTCCTGAGCAGCGATGAAGCATCCTATGTATCCGGCACCTGCATTATCTGCAGCGGTGCATCGGTGGTTCATTGATCGTTGGGTTCCGGCTTCTGATCCACGGCACTGACAATGTCAATGGATATGCTCTTTTGGGCAAGAACACTATACATAAAGTAATCGGATCGCGCGTTAAGGCCGCAGGTATTTTCCCAGGCACCGGTCAAAATATCGGCAGGGTAAGCACGGCGGCATTGACCGGGTGTAGTGCCTGCATATTTCAGAAACACCCGATTGAAGTGGCTCACAGAGGAAAAGCCGCACTTTTCCGACACCTGTGTCAAAGATAAGTCGCTGTAAACGATCAGCTCTGCGGCTCTGCGGATGCGGATCGTGTTCAGGCAGTCCAGAATGGTCTGCTGGGTGTCCTTCTTAAAAGCCACACACAGATAGCTTTTGTTGTACCCAAGCGCCTGCGCCAGAGAGTCCAAAGACAGATCCTCGTTGTAATGGGCTTCCAGATAATGGATGATCTTCTGGGACAGCTCACTGCAATCCGAAGCATCTACATGGTGAAACTGCCGGGGCTGCTTCTCATAACGCTGCTTTTTTTCCAAAGCTGCCAGAAGGGCTTTCAAATAGGCAGCGGCCGCATCGTCAGCCAGACTGCCAAGATCGGAGTATTCCTTCAGGATCTGCTCGAACAGCAGCTTTACAAGGGGATCGTCTGTATACTGTATGCCGGTGTGCTCGCTGGGCAGGGTAAACTTGATCTCCAGATACTTGCTGTGGTCCTTTGTCCGGTTGGTGTAGCCGTGTTCTGTACCGGGCGGCACAAGGAAGGTGTGGCCCTGCTCCAGCTCGTAGGCATTTCCGCCTGCAGAAAATGCGATCGCTCCGGTGGCAATATGGAACATATGAAAATAAGGGTGAGAGTGGCTTTTGACACCGGCATCCGGTGGAAGATCCGAGCTGGTGACCCACAAGATCTGCAATTGTTCCATAAACCATCATGACCTTTCATTATAATATTATTTAGAATATCACAGCTATGCGGATTTTGCAAATATAGTTTTAAAGGAGTTATCTTATGGAAATCAAGAAAATTGCCGTCATCGGCGGCGGCCTGATGGGACGCCAGATCGCGCTGTGCGCATCCATCAACGGCTTTGATGCAACACTGTATGACCTTGCACCCGCTGTTTTGGAGAATGTGGAAAGCTGGAAAGAGGAATATCTGGCAGGTCGTATCGCAAAGGGCAGAATGACCGAGCAGCAGGTGGCAGACACCAAGGCCCGCTTCCATATCGAGGCAGATCTTCAGACTGCCGTCAAGGATGTGGATGCCGTCATCGAGTGCATCATCGAAGTGGAAGAAGCCAAGCGCAGCCTGATCAAGCAGTTGGACGGCCTGATCGGTGAAAACACCATCATCGCTACAAACTCCAGCTTTATGATTTCCTCTCTGTTTGCCGGAGCGATGAAAGATCCTTCCCGCCTTTGCAATATGCACTTCTATAACCCCGCCCTGGTGATGAAGTTCGTGGAAGTGGTCCAGGGACCCCATACCTCTGAGGAGACTGCCGGTGCGATTTTTGAGCTGGCAAAGAAAATGGGTAAAACGCCCATTTGGCAGAAGAAGGAGATCCCCGGCTTTGCAGGAAACTACCTCAATGCAGGCCTGTATGAGCGGGCAAGATACCTGGTGGCCAACGGCTTCTGCACTGTGCAGGAAGTGGATGTCGCACTGGAAAACGGCTTCAATCACAAAATGGGTGTGTTCCGCATGGAGGACCTGACCGGTATCGATCTGACTTTTACGATGATGAAGGAACGGTATGAGAAGACCGGTGTCAAGCCCGATATGTACGACCTCTACGAGCAGATGGTGAAAGAAAACCGCCTGGGCCGCAAAACAGGCCACGGCTGGTACGATTACGAATAAATAACAATGGGTGTGTTGCAAAATTGAACTGCAACACACCCAAAGAACATTTTACGCAAAAATTTGTTGACTTTTTAAGGAAATTGATTATAATAGTATTCCGTATGGATACGCATAATGAACATCGTATGGCTTTTCGTGAGATCCAGGCTCAGATCGGCCCCCGAAAGGTGGTCGTCGGAGCAAAACAGCTCAGGAAAGCCCTGAACGGAGGATCGGTTTTCTGCGTTTACCTTGCAGCCAATGCCGACCCCGCAATTACAGAGCCGCTGATCGCTCTGTGCCAGCATAACAGCGTGCGCTATGCCTGGGCCCGTTCCATGACGGAGCTTGGCCGCGCCTGCGGCATCGAGGTGGGTGCCTCGGCAGCAGCCGCTGTGAACCATTGATTCTACCGGGTCTCCCGTAGAATATAGATCCGCCAAATGGCGAGAACGAAAGAAAGGAGAAATAGAATGCCTACCTTTAATCAGCTTGTCAGAAGTGGCCGTAAGCAGGTGTCCTACAAGTCCACCGCTCCCGCACTGCAGAAGGGTCTGAACACCTTGGAAAACAAGGCAACTGATCTGCCCTCTCCCCAGAAGCGTGGTGTTTGCACTGCTGTTCGTACCACCAGCCCCAAGAAGCCGAACTCCGCTCTGCGTAAGATCGCCCGTGTGCGTCTGACCAA
>CAYLNV010000160.1:0-3329 GCA_964385085.1 uncultured Oscillospiraceae bacterium | reverse complement strand
TATTATTCGTATGCCACGGCAATATTTGCCGCAGTCCTATGGCGGAGTTTGTATTAAAGGACATGGTGAAGAAGGCGGGGATCGCGGATCGGGTGCAGATCGAATCTGCAGCCACCAGCCGGGAAGAGCTGGGCAATCCTGTATATCCCCCTGCCCGGCGGGAACTGGCGAGCCATGGCATTGCCTGCGACGGTCATCGTGCCCGTCAGATCACCCGGGCAGACCTCGGCCGGTACGATCGCATTTACTACATGGATTCCCGGAATCTAAAAAATCTTGACCGGATGTTCCCCGGTGAGGACTGCTTCCTGCCCTTTTTGGACCGGGATGTGGCAGACCCCTGGTATACCGGCGATTTTACCCAGACCTGGGCAGATATTTATGAGGGCTGCAGCCGGATTTTGGAGGAGCTGAGATGAACAGAGAGCTTTTGGAAAGCCAATTGGCAGAGCTTCCCCTGTATGCCTATGCGTTTTTTGACCCTGAGAAGCTGGAATTTTCCCAGCGTATCCGCCACATTTGCAGGGCCGAGTGTCCCATGTACGATAAGACCTGGGCCTGCCCGCCGGCTGTGGGCGAGGTGGCTGAATGTGAGAAGAAGTGCAAAAGCTATGGAAGGTGTCTTCTGATCGGCACGATCACTGAGGTGGCGGACATTACGGACATCAATGAGACCCTTGCCACCCGCCCGGACCACGAAAAGGTTACCAATCAGGTGCGGGACTTGTTGCGGGAGCAGGGAGTGGAAGCGTATATTTTGTCCACAGAGGCCTGCACGGTCTGTGAAAGGTGCGCCTGGCTGGACGGACTGCCTTGCAGGATGCCGGGGAAGATGCATCCCTGTGTGGAAAGCCATGGCATTAACCTGATCCCGCTGCTGGAAGAAAACGGACTGGAGTTTCAGTACGGCGGCAATCTGGTTACCTGGTATTCTCTGCTGTTTTACTGAAAAAAGATAAGAAACGGCGGGAGCAAGCCCTCGCCCTACAAAGGAGTACATCGTAGGGCGGGGGCTTGCTCCCGCCGTAAAACAAGTTTTATCAAGCAAATATTTATATCAGACTGTTAAATTCTGGATCCAATCGCCCCGGTTCAGCATCCAATAGCCGATGGCGCATTTAATAAGCTCCATGCCGTTGCAAACGGCATACAGCCACAGGATGGAAATAGAGGTGTATCGGCTGAGAAGATAGGCGACCGGCACCATTGTCAGCCATAAAAAGCCACTGTCAAACATCATAGTGATGAAGGTCTTGCCGCCTGCCCGAATGGCAAAGTACACCGGGTGGATGAAGGCCCGCATGGGAAGCCAGATCAGGGCAGTCAGCCAGATGAGCTTTGTGGCAAGGGCGCGGACCTCGTCTGTGGTGTTGTAAAGCTGCGGGAACAGCCCCGCCACCGCCAGCATCAGCAGCCCGAACACAAAGCCGGAGGCCACACCGGTCCACAGGCATTTTTTGCTGGCAGACAGGACCTCCTGCCGGGAGTAGTCTGCACCCAGCATTTGTCCGATAATAATAGACACGGAAGTGCCGATGGCAAAGCAGACCACCGCTGCCAGATTGGCAAGGGTACTGGAAATGTTCAGCGCCGGCACAACATTCAGTCCGCAGGTGGAATAGCACTGGTTCAAAAATGCCATACCTGTGGACCACATCAATTCGTTGAACAGAAGGGGAACACTTTTGATCCCGATTTGCTTGAACAGGCCCATGGGGATATGTGCGCTGCGGTAAAAGCCTTCGATAAAGGGATTTTCCTTATGGTGCAGGTGCGTCCAGACTGCAACGATGGCAAGCTCGGCAAACCGGGCAATGACAGTGGCGATTGCCGCGCCGGTAACACCCATAGCGGGGAGACCCAGCTTTCCGTAGATCAGCAGGTAATTCAGCACCAGATTCACCAGTACCGAGCAGATGCTTGCGATCATAGGGGGTGTGGTCTTGCCACATTCCCGCAGGGTGCTGGCATAGGTATTGGCCATGGTGAAGGGGATCATGCCCCAGAGCATACAGCGAAGGTAGTCCCGGCCATGGATCAGGATCTGATCTGCGTCCTGCACATTGCCCTCGCCCCGGAGGAACAGCCGGATCAGGCCATCGCCCTGCCATGTGAACAACACACCGGCGATCAGGGTCAGGATCAGGCAGAAATACATCTTAAAGCGGGTAGCATGGCGGACACCGGCGGTGTCGTCAGAGCCGTAAAACTGAGCAGTGAAGATACTTGCCCCGGAAGCGGCGCCGTATATGGTGATGTAGAAAACGGTCATCAGTTGATTCACGATGGAAACACCGCTCATTTCCAGCGTGCCAAGCCTGCCCACCATAATATTATCCAGCAGGGAAACGAAGGTGGAAATGCCGTTTTGCAGGATAATGGGCAGGGTGATCAGTATAAGCCGGCGGTAAAAATTCTTACCGTTTAAGGAATGATTCAAGATAAAAACCTCTGTTTGTCAAGAATAAATGGAGTATTGCCATGATATACCAGAGGGCGGTTTTTGTCAACGGCTGCCCGACAAATTTTTGCTTATCAGGCAGATACGAGTTGACAGTTGACAATTTCGGTATTTCCTTCGGAAATGATCAAACGATTCTTGCGTTTCGCCCGCGATGTATAATTGTCCATTGTCAACGATCAACTCGCGGTGTAAGGTTTTTATATTAACGAGGCAGCCGGGGAGGGGCACGGCCCGCCCCTTTGTTAAGGGCTTATTTGCAAATTTTTTCTTAAAATTGTATAAAGCAGGGTAGAAGTTAAGGGAGCTTTATGTTATAATGTGTGTAAGTATGTGCAGCTCAGGTTTTAGGAGAGAGATAACTATGCTGGAACTTTTAGCACCGGCAGGGTCCATGGAGGCTCTGCGGGCCGCCGTGCAGAACGGCGCCAATGCGGTTTATCTTGGCTGCGGGCAGTTTAATGCCCGGCAGAGTGCAAAAAACTTCACTCCCCAGGCGCTGGAGGAGGCAGTGAAATATTGTCATATCCGGGGTGTGCAGGTCCATCTGACCCTGAATACTCTGGTATCCGATAAGGAGACAGCGGAAGCGGCGCATCTTATCCGTCATGCCGCTATGAGCGGTGTGGACGCATTTATCGTGCAGGATCTGGGCATCATTCAGCTTTGCAAGCAGATCGCGCCCCATATTCCCCTCCATGGCTCGACCCAAATGACCGTCCACAGCCTGCCCGGTGTGCAATTGTGCGCTGCCTGGGGCTTGAGCCGAGTGGTTTTGAGCCGGGAGCTGAGCCGTGAGGAGATCCGCTATATTTGCCAGAATTCGCCTGTGGAGATCGAAGTGTTCGGCCATGGGGCCCTTTGTATG
>CAYLNV010000159.1:0-3333 GCA_964385085.1 uncultured Oscillospiraceae bacterium | reverse complement strand
AAATGATTTTAATGTAGGGGCGGCAATCTGCCGCCCGCGGGAGGCTAATAGCCTCTCCTACTATTCGATAAACAGAAATTCGAAGAATAAATGAAAATGCCCGGGGCGGATGCCCCGGGCGGTTGGTTATTGATCTGCAATGGACTTGAGATATTCAATGGTATTGGTGCAGCTTTCAAAGATCTTGACCTCCAGATAGGTTACCGACGTATAGTCGATGATCTCGTAGGTTGATCCAGAATAAGAGCTGCTGTTGCTGTCAAGATTCAAAAGCTCATCTGTGGTGGGCGCAAAGGACTGGATCGTAAGCCAGCCGGCGGTATTCTCGCCTTCGTGGTATTCCCACGGGGGCGCAATCGTGCCCGCTTCACAGTCGGCAAGGATGGCATCCATAAGACCGCGGGTAAGCGCCACATTCAGACCGATGGGAGAAGTTCCTTCTTCTGCCAGATCCTCCACAGTATAGATAACGGCATTGCCTTCATATTTATCCACATAGATCTGCTGATTCATATTTCCGTTGGTAATGCAAACATAAGGTAAGTCGTCTTCATTTCCATGGAATTCCAGCATAAAGGCATTTTCTAAAAGTGCAGTGATATCCTCCGTGCCCAGTACATACTGGGGAGAGCTGTAATAGCCTTTCAGTGGTTGCCCTGCCTGACTGTCGGGATCCAAGGCATACTGACGAACGACTGTGCGGCCGTTATTGAGCGTATAGGTGATACGCAGATCAGAAGAGCCGCCCAACGGACGGGTCTCTGCCAGCTCCTGATGGATCTGGGCAATGGCATCAATATCTGCCTGCTCTGTGAGGATGCAGGTGTTTTGCTCATAGTAGTACCGGTAAGCATTTGGACTGATCTGCACATGCTTGATCTCCTGGACCTCCGGCACATAGCGGGTGACCCCTGCGGGGTCAAACCAAGTCAGAAGCAGAGAGCAGAGAAATACTGCGATCAGCACACCAAAGCAGAGGAAGGTTTTGCCCTGAAATACATTGACTTTCTTTTCCAGAAGCATCCGCCCGGTAAAGAAGCCGATGGTAAAGCCAATGAAAACGAATACATATTGGGCACTGCCGGAAAAAATATCGGACATATAGTACATCGCTGCACCGGCACACAGGGTATAAATGATCAGGAAAACAGGGCTGACCGGCTTCAGGGAGATCAGATTGCCTGCCTCTTCAAGCTGACGCTTGCGGTAAATGAGTACCGACAGGATCAGCAGCACCGCACCCACTCCGGCGGCAATGAACAGATATTGCCAGTCGGCAGAAAGGAAGTTCTTGAAAACAGTTGCTTCTGTCATGGTATCGTAGCTGGTTATAATATACTGGGATTGGTAGAAGCCCACCACCGGACTGAGATTCAGGTAGGGCTCTGTGTCCAGATCGATGCCGTACAGGAGGGGTTCGTAGAAGGTCTGGAACAGCCAGAACACCAGCACGGCCAGCAGGTTAAAAATGCCGCACACAGCAGCCGCGCCCAGCCGGTTACCGGCGCACATGACCGAAAATACACCTGCGCCAAAGAAGAACAAGAACTGCAGAAGCATAATTGCCAGCCAGAGAAAAGCCAGATAGAAATATTCCTGTAGAAGGGCGGCGGCCAGCAACGCTGCCACAGTATTGGGCACAAGGCAGAACAGGAAGCCGGAAACGCAGTGGGTCAAAAACCATCCTTCCCTGCGCAAGGGAAAGGCATGCAGCGCGTTGCACAGCTTTGTGTTGAACAGGTCGCCAAAGAGCACCAGCGCGCAGATAGTGGCATAGGCAAAGTTCACAACACCCATTACCTGCATGATATAGCAGGCGGAGTCAGCAAACCGGGCAACACTGCTGTGGTTCTCCCAAAGCAGGAAGAAGGCTATCAGCGTAAATACGGAGTAAAGACCCCAAACAGGCGCGAAGCGGGTAATGTCCTTTTTCAGGACCGTGCCGTTAAAGAATGATGTTCTTGACTTCATAGCTCACACCTCCCAGCTCGTAAATAAAGATCTCCTCCAGAGATAGGGGCAGCACATCGAAATAGGCAGGACTGCACAGCTTCGCCTTTGCTGCGATTTCCTCCCCGGAGCCCCGGACGATCAGCGTCCGCAGCCGGCCGGAATTGCTTTCGTGGAGGATCTCCAGCTCCGGATCTTCGTTGCCTACGATCTGCAGCTTGTGGGTAGCGCCCTGCATATCCGCCAAGCTTCGCTCCAAAAGCATTTTGCCGTGGTCCATAATGCCAACATGGTCGCAGATGTCCTCCAGCTCCCGCAGGTTGTGGGAGGAGATCAGAACGGTGGTCTCCCGCTGGGCAACGTCTGATAAGATCAAGCTCCAGACCTGACGGCGCATCACCGGGTCCAGACCATCCACCGGCTCATCCAGCACCAGCACATCGGGCCGGGTGCAGATGCTCAGGTGGAAAGCCGCCTGCTTCTGCATACCCTTGGAAAACCGGCGGATCGGGGATCTTTGAGGAAGCTGGAACACCTCACACAGCCGGGCATACAGCACATCATCAAAGTTCGGGTAGATCCCCTTATAATACTTCCGCATCTCCTCCAAGGTAGCAGAGGGGAAGAAGAAAACGTCGTCGGGGATGGAGCAGATACAGGACTTAACGTTGGGATTTTCAAAGATCGGCAGACCCTCCATGGTAACTGTACCGGAGTCCGGGCGGTAAACACCGGTCAGCAAACGGATAGCGGTGGACTTTCCTGCACCGTTTGGCCCAACCAGTCCGTAGACGGCGCCCTGGGGAACGGTCATGGAAAGATCATCCAATGCCTTGAAATTCCCAAAGCATTTGGTTACGTTACGCATTTGAAGCATTTTGATTCCCTCCTTGTCTGAAGTGCTGCAGGATCTCCTCACGGGAGACACCCAGAGCCAAAAGCCGGTCTGCGGCCTTATCCAGCTCTTCCCACAGAGGCTGCTGCTCAGCCTGATTTGCGTGGGAATTGCCGCAGACAAAGCTGCCCTTGCCGGTAACGGATGCGATCCAGCCCTCCGCTTCCAGCTCCCGATAGGCTCGCTGAATGGTGTTGGGGTTGATGGAAAGGTCAGCGGCCAGCTCCCGGACAGAGGGCAGCTTGTCGCCTTGCTGCAGGATGCCCGCCAAGATCTGCTTGCGGAAATTATCCACGATCTGTGCATAAATGGGCCGTGCATCCCGGTAGTCCAGATGGACCATAGGCATACCTCCTCGAAATGTACTAAGTGTATTAACTGTACTAGTACAGTTAATATAACATAGGCATATCGTGTTGTCAATAGGAAATATAAATTTCTGTTTATGGGGCTGTAGGGACACCCGTCCTCGGGTGTCCGCGGACACC
>CAYLNV010000158.1:0-3370 GCA_964385085.1 uncultured Oscillospiraceae bacterium | reverse complement strand
TAAGCAGCAGAGAGGACCACTGCGCTGTGTGAGGATGGTCAGGTGCAAGGCCCAAACCGTGTCCGCCGTCGGGGAATACATGCATTTCAACGTCAATGTTGTTCTTACGCAACGCTGTGCCGTAAATGTAGCTGTTGATAACAGATACACCGGGGTCTGCGTTTGTGTGGAAGATAAACGCTTCGGGAGTGGTCTCACACACATTTTTTGCGGGGTTGGTCTCGGTTTCAAGCTGAGGATCCCGCTTGCCAAACAGGTTCATATGGGACTGGACATGGGTGAATTCTTCATCGCCGGGCTGTTCGATCACAGGGTAGCAAAGGATCTGCACATTGGGCATGTAATCTTCTTTGTCGATCTCATCCATACCTTCAAAATCGATGGGCTTTTTGTAGGTGGAGAGCAAGGCAGTCAAATGACCGCCGGCAGAAGAACCCATGGCTGCGATCTTGTTTTTATCGATGCCGAATTTGTCCGCGTTTGCCCGGATGTACCGCATACATCTGCGGGCATCCAGCAGGGGAAGCGGGAAAAAGTGGGGATATACCCGATAACCGGCAATAAATGCGGTGATTCCATGTGTATTCAAAAACTTTGCGTAATTCTCTCTCTCGTGGTTAGCACGGCGAATATATCCGCCGCCGGGGAAGATCAGCACGGCTGCATCTGACTGCTTGTTCTCCGGAATATAGATGTCCAGATAGGGTGTTTCTTCGCAATGACCCGGTGTTTCCTTCCAAAGCTCAATTCTTTCCATGATATTCTCCTTTTTATTGGTTGGTGGGTTCGTACTTTTCTTTTAGGTAACCAATGGCTTGGCGATAACCGTCCAGGCCCTGTCCCTTGATGGTCTTTTCGCAGGCAAGTCCGGCATAGGAAATCTGCCGGAATTCTTCTCTGGAGTCAACATCAGAGATGTGGACCTCAACCGCAGGGATCGCCACTGCTTTCAATGCGTCCAAGATGGCAACCGATGTGTGGGTATAGGCGGCAGGATTGATCACAATACCGTCGAACCTGCCATAAGCAGACTGGATCTTGTCCACAAGATCGCCTTCGTGGTTTGATTGATACTGTTCGATCCCGATCCCGTATTCCTCGGAACAATTTCTTAACAGGTCCAGCAAATCAGTAAAGGTTTGCTTTCCGTAGATACCGGGCTCACGGATACCCAGCATATTTAAGTTCGGCCCATTGATAACAAGGATATTCATGTTTTATCCTCCATTTTGAGAATTTGACGGATCGTCTGTTCCGGTGTGCCATTGTTGTTAACGGAGCAGTCTGCAAAGCGTTCATACATCGGCTTGCGGATCTGGTACATCTCTGAAAGCTTATTTGCCTGAGAGAGGGGTCTGCCGTCTGTTGGCAACTGCTGAATGTCGCGCTGCAGCCAGATAATATGCCCGTTTTGACGGAGAAGGGGATAGTTTTCTTCTCTTGTAACACAGCCGCCACCTGTGGCAATGATCAGCCCCGACTGCTTTCCCAGTTCCCTGAGGACCAGTGTTTCCAGCTCCCGGAAACCGGACTCACCGGACTGGGAGAAGATCTCAGGGATCGGCTTGCCGGCTTTTTCGATAATGGCTGTATCCGCATCCAAAAATTTCCGGTTCAGCTTCTCCGCAAGCATCGTACCTACGGTGGATTTTCCGCTTCCTGGCATGCCGATGAGAATAATATTCTCCATTTGTGCGCGCAATTTGTTGTAGATGTATTCAATGCTGGAATCTGGGATCTTCGTTCCGGTGAACCATTCAGCACTTTCCTTAGCCTGGGCAACCAGCATCCAGAGTCCGTTTTCTGCAACAAGACCGTGGGCCTCTGCGTCCAAAAGCAGCTTTGTGCGCGCGGGATTGTAGATCAGATCCAGAACACCTTCCAGTGCAGGAAAAAGCCCAAGGTCTACAGGCGCAACCATGGTGTTGGGATACATACCTACAGGAGTCGTATTCACGATCACCGCCGCATCAGCATGACGGTTGAGATTTTCATAATTGTCCGGACCGGAGCGGGAGATCACTGCTACATGAGCGCCCAACTCCTGAAGTACAGCGACAGCCGTAGCGGATGCACCGCCACTGCCCAATACCAGAACCTTCTTGTCAGAAACGGATAAGCCACTCTTTTTGACCATAGAAAGGAAGCCGAAATAATCGGTATTGTGTCCGATCAGTGTGCCGTCTTGCTGCCGTACGATGGTATTGACAGCGCCAAGCTGTTTTGCCCGGTCAGAAAGCTGGTGGCAGAAGGGGATCACATCCTTCTTGTATGGGATGGTTACATTCAGTCCGATCAGATCACGATCCTTTAGGAATACATCCAGCTCGTGGGGTTCTTTTTCATAAAGAGCATAGTCGTAATGTCCCAAATATCCGTGAATTTGTGGGGAGTAGCTATGACCAAGCCTTCTCCCAAGCAATCCGCATTGCATTATACCACCTCGGTGTAGCTTCCCAAATACTTAAATTCGTCGCATAGATCGTCCAGTTCACACATAAGCTGGACAAATTCCTCAGAGTAAATGGAGGTTTCCAGATCAAAGTAGAACATGAATTCAAAGTCACGGTCCGGGATCGGACGGGATTCCAGCTTGACCACATTGATTCCAAGCACATACATTCTGGCAAGGACCTTATACAGCGCACCCGGCTTGTGGGAAAGGACCATCATGATGCTGGTCTTGTCAGAGCCGGGGTAGATCTCCAGGTTTTTGCTGATACAAATGAATCGTGTGCGGTTATTGCCCTTATCCTGCACAGAATCCGCAAGGCTCTTCAGTCCGTACAGTTCCTCGCAGGCATGGCTGCAAAGGGCGGCGACATCCATCCGGCCGGACTGAGCAACCATATTTGCTGCTATGGCAGTGTTTTCAACAGTAATGACCTTGATCTCAGGATGGCTTGCAAGGAAATCGGAGCATTGGCTGATGGCCTGCTCATGGGAGTAGATCTCCTTGATATCCGACAGCTTAGCACCGGCATTGGCCAGCAGGTTGTGGTCGATCTTCAGCCGGAAGGTGCGTACGATGGAGAAATTATGGCTGATCATCAGGTCGTAAACCTTTTTCACAGAACCGGCAGTGGAGTTTTCGATAGGCAGGATGCCATACTGGCACAGACCCTGCTCAATAGCAGTGAAAACACCGTCAAAATTCTTGAAGTACATGATAAAGGGGCTTTTGAAGATCTTCTCGCAGGCGATCTGGGAGAAAGCGCCCTCCACGCCCTGACAGGCCACCATCGCCTGCTGAGGGAACAGCTTGGGAGTGGATTCAATTGCCTGTGTGATCTGGCTGTACAGGGAAGATACGGTGTTATTCCGCTTGCTCTGATAGCTGCGGCTCAGCTCAAACAGCATGGAGTACAGC
>CAYLNV010000157.1:0-3380 GCA_964385085.1 uncultured Oscillospiraceae bacterium | reverse complement strand
AGGGACTTCATCGATGTGCCCTTCATAGGATTTTTAGGCCCTACCTGGGAATCGGTCGCTTCGACTAGGATACTGCACCGTCAAAATGTATAATATCACAGAATTATTGAATATACAAGTAAAATTTCATATATTGTATAAATTTCCACTATGGGATTCAGCGGTTTCCAAACCACTCCTCTACAATATCACTGTGCGTAACAACGATCTCAACCGTTTTCAATTCTTCTTTTGTAAAGAAGCGCAATTCTTTGGATTCTTTACTGATCGTCATAGCCGGTTCATTCTCTAATTCAAGCTGAAAGGCTACGATCACCATTCGCCAGATGCTGCCGTCTTGATAAGCTGCGATCCGACCCGGTTCACCGTATACCGCCAGCTTTTGGAGCTTTTCTTTCGGGATCCGCAATCCCAGTTCCTCCCATATTTCCCGGGTAATTGCCTGAAGGGCTGTTTCCTTTTTCTTCACTCCGCCGCCGACCAATCCCCATATATCACAATCTCTGCGCTTTTCCAAAAGCAGTTTCCCATCCCAAATAATGAGTGCATTTGCACCCAGCCGGGTCTTTTGAGTGGTCTTGGGAGGGTTGGGATGACCCCGATAAAATGTAACGATAGACATAATCTGCACTCCGGTCATGGTTTTTTAATGATTATACAATATTCCGCCTTGGTTTTCTACTCTAAAATTCATCCGGAACCGGCTTTGTTACACCGGTTCGGCGGGCCTTATCCAGACCACCTGCCATGTGATGCTCCGGGTCTTGTGCAAATTTGGCGCGACGGATAATATCCTCCCCAAACTTATCCCGCAATTGGTCTACCGTTTCATCCAGCCGCAGCTTCCGTTCATACTTTTCAGGCGACACACCGGAAAAAAAGTCAAATTGCTGATATGGCTCTGTGGCAAGGCGGGTAACCTGAACCCCCAACTGCCGCAAAGGTGTTTTCCCATCCCACGCTTCGTCAAATACCCGGCAGGCAGCTTTAAACAGCTCTGCTGTAATATTGGTAGCGCCATGGAGAAGGGTCTGGTGGGAATACCGGTGAAACGCATTGGTCCGCAGGTGAACGGCTATACAGCTTCCGCTTTTACCGTCTTTGCGCATACGCATGGCGACCGTTTCGCACAGGCTTAAAAGCACCTGATAACCTTCCTGTCTGCCGGTAACATCCTTCGCAGTGGTAATGGAATTTCCGTAACCTTTGTTTTCCGCCGGCTCTGGGGTAACCAGCTCCGCATTGCGTCCGTTTGCATAATGCCAGATGGTCTGGCCGTACTTTCCCAATCGTTTCACAAGGATCTTTTCCTCTGCCCTTGCCAGATCACCTATGGTATAGATCCCCATTTTCTTCAGCTTCTGTTCCGTTGCCGCGCCTACTAAAAAAAGATCACGCACCGGCAAGGGCCAGAATTTATCTGCCATCTCCTCCGGAAACAGGGTATGGACTTTATTGGGTTTTTCAAAATCCCCTGCCATCTTCGCCAGCAGTTTATTGCTGGAAATGCCCACATTTACCGTAAAGCCCAGCTCCTCCCATATACGGCGGCGCATCTGCTCTGCTGCAAGTCTGGGGTCTCCAAAGATCCGCTGGGTACCGGTCATATCTACCCACGCTTCATCGATGGAGTATTGCTCCACATTGGGGCTGAATTGCCGAAGCATTTCCACAAAATGCCGGGATGCTTCCACATACAGTCCGTAATCCGGTTCTGCTACCACCAGCTCCGGACACTTTTCCAGCGCCTGAAACAACGGCTCACCGGTCTGTATCCCAAACTTTTTTGCAGGGGTGCTTTTGGCCAGAATAATGCTGTGCCGGGATTCTTTATCCCCTGCCACCACCGAAGGAATTTCCCGCAGGTCCGTTTCTTCTCCCAACACCTTCAGCCGATAGGCGGCAGTCCAGGACAAAAATGCGCTGTTGGCATCCACATGAAATATAACTCTATCTGCCATGTCAATATACCTTTCTCAGTAAGCACCAGCTATGGCTGCGGATCGTGTACTTCAGTTCAAACAGTGCTTTTTTACCACAAACCGTTGCTCTGCACAGAAAAATATGAGCTTCGATCCCTACATACTGAACTTCCCGGCAGCTTATCACTTCATCTATGTCGATCCGAAGAAGCTGGTGGGCCTCATCTTCCATCCGAAACCGCAGGGGGCGAATTTCCCCATTGGCGCTATATGCACAGATCACATCCACAGGACATACTCCCAATGGGTTCACCTCCTTGTTTTCTATATTATAGTACATTTGTTCGGTATAATCAAGTGGATTTTTCTGGTTGTCTACCAGTCTTTTGTTTGCTATAATAAAGAAAAAAGAGGTGAGAAAATGCTGCGCTATCCATGTTTGATACTGGACCATGATGATACGGTGGTACAAAGTGAAGCCACCATCAACTATCCATATTTCTGCTGTACGCTCGATCAGTTCCGCCCCGGTGCTACCATCACGCTGGAAGAATATATTCGCGGCTGTTTTCATCCCGGCTTTGCCGGTATGTGTCGGGAGAAGTTTAACTTTACCGACCAAGAGCTTGTGGACGAATATCAGGGCTGGATGGAATTTGTGCGAACCCATATCCCCGCCCCCTACCCCGGTATCGAACGGATCATTCATCGGCAAAAAGCGGAAGGCGGTATGCTGTGTGTGGTCTCCCATTCGAGCAAAGAAAACATCGAAAGAGATTATATGACCCACTTTGGTATCCTGCCGGATGCTATCTATGGCTGGGATCTGCCGGAGCATCAGCGCAAGCCAAGCGCATATCCGCTGGAACACATTATGCAGACCTACGGATTTACCAAAGATCAAATGCTGGTGGTAGACGATCTGAAGCCCGCCTGGCAGATGGCAGATCAGGCAGGTGTTCCCATAGCCTTTGCCGCCTGGAGTAAGCAGACCGTCCCGCAGATCCTGGAAGAAATGACAGAGCTTTGTGATTTTACATTCCATTCCCCGACAAAATTAGAAGAATTTCTGTTTGACTAGCTTGACAATCATGATATAATCTATCTGACCAAGGAGGTGAGCAGTCTGGAAAAGCAAGGAATCAAGATCATGGCAAGAAACCGTGAAGCCTACCATGAATATTTTGTGGAAGAGGAAATGGAAGCCGGAATCGAGCTGTGTGGTACGGAGGTCAAGTCCATCCGTCAAGGCACATTAAATCTAAAGGACGCGTGGTGCGGTATTAAGGACGGTCAACTGATCCTGAACCAGATGCACATCTCCCCCTATGAGCAAGGCAATATTTTTAACCGTGATCCACGTAGACCCAGACGGCTTCTTATGCACAAGCGGGAAATTATGCGGCTGTTTGGTAAAGTCAAGCAGGACGGCTATTCCCTGATCCCTCTGAGCGTCTA
>CAYLNV010000156.1:0-3439 GCA_964385085.1 uncultured Oscillospiraceae bacterium | reverse complement strand
AACATACCACTTGCGCTCCAGGGTCTCCTTCTTCAGCAGAGTAGTGGACATTATGCGTTCCTCCATAGGTTAAAATATTTTGACAAATTCATATATACGCAGTACAATGACTGCAAAACGCTTGATTCTTATACCATATCGAAAAACAATTGTCAACAGATTTTTTGAAATAATTTTACGAAAACCATTCAAAACTCTTAAAAGCTTCGGATATCTCGCGAATACTCTTAAATGCTAACTTTCTATTTTTACTTCTGGAGGATAATAAAAGGATGCAAAAACTGGTCGGCCTTGTGCGCCGGTGTGTGGAAGATTACAATATGATCGCGCCCGGTGATAAGATCGGTGTGGGTGTTTCCGGTGGAAAGGATTCGCTGGTGCTGCTGGTGCTGCTGGCAGAGCTGCGAAAGTATAACCATAATGCGTTTGAGCTGGAGGCCATCACCATTGATATGGGCTTGGGGATGGACTACAGCAGCATGGAAGCGCTTTGTAAGGAACTGGATGTGCCTTATACATTGGTGAAAACGGAGATCGGTCCCATTATCTTTGATTACCGGAGAGAAAAGAATCCCTGCTCCATGTGCTCCAAAATGCGTCGTGGTGCGCTGAATCAGGCACTTCTGGACCGGGGGCTTACGAAACTGGCGCTGGGGCATCATTACGATGATGCAGTAGAAACATTTGTAATGTCCCTTATCTATGAGGGACGCATTAGCTGCTTCCAGCCTGTAACAGATCTGGACCGGACCGGCATTGTTCAGATTCGTCCCATGCTTTATATTCACGAAAAGACAATCGACTCCTTTGCCCAAAGGCAGGGGCTGCCGGTCCTTACTAACCGCTGCCCTGTGGATAAGCACACCAAGCGTGAGGAGATCAAAGATCTGATTTATGATCTGAGTGCAAAATATCCCGACCTAAAGGAGCGGATCTTTGGCGCTATGCAGCGGTATCCACTGCCTGAATGGGAGCCAAAGGGGCGGTATAAGCGGCCAAAAGATCAGGCCTAGTTGGGTATGAAACCACTTCTGTTGGGAATACTGCTTCCAAGAGGTGGTAATGATGGTAAAAGGTATCTCCCGGCAGGTGATCGTGGTCCATTCCCCGGACCCAAAGCTGTTTGAGCAGGCGATCTTTATATTAAAAGATGGTGTGGTCAGTCAGGAGGGGATAACGGATGATGTGCTCCTGCGGGAAGCAAAGCAGATTCTGGGCAACAGCAGAAGACAGAAAAAACGCAGGTTTTATTTATACGGACCGGCCTGGGCTTGCGTGGGTGCAATGCTCACAGGTCTGGCATGGCTGCTGACTGCACTTTTCTGATCAGACTCATTAAGAAAGAAAGAGAAGTAACACTATGCACATAGGCAATTTGGAAGTGAATGATCCCGTTGCCCTTGGACCTATGGCCGGGGTAACAGACTGGGCCTTTCGCACCGTGTGTGCAGAGCTTGGTGCAAATCTGACTGTAACGGAAATGGTTTCATCCCGGGCACTGGTCTACAAGGATAAAAAAAGTGCAGCGCTGCTTCGGAAAAATCCGGGCAGCATTTGCGGCGCACAGATCTTTGGCAACGACCCTGAGATCATGGCGCAGGGCGCGGCGCTGGCAATGGAGATCTCCGGCGCGGATTTTCTGGATATCAACATGGGCTGCCCGATGCCGAAAATTGCAAATTCCGGTGATGGCTGTGGTTTAATGCGCACACCGGAGCTTGCAGGTCAGATCGTAAAGGCCGTAGCAGAAGCTGTGGATGTTCCGGTTACTGTAAAATGCCGTCTGGGCTGGGATAAGGGCAGTATCAATGTGCTGGATTTTTCCAAGCGTATGCAGGATTGCGGTGCGGCAATGCTGACGGTCCACGGAAGGACCAGAAGTATGCTTTATTCCGGTACAGCGGACTGGGATATGATCGCAAAAGTGAAGGATCAGCTTTCCATTCCTGTGATCGCCAACGGCGATATCATCAGCGGTGAAACGGCTGTAAAATGCATGAAGTGGACAGGTGCTGACGGGATCATGATCGGTCGGGCCTCCTTTGGCGATCCATGGGTCTTTGCGGAAGCAAAAGCGGCTTTGGCAGGGGAAGAGAAGCCTGTTCGTCCACCCCTTGCAAAAAGAGTGGATATGGCGGTCCGTCAGTTCGAGCTTGCCAATGAAGACAAAGGCGAGCACATTGCCTGTCTGGAGGCAAGGAAGCACTTTGCCTGGTACTTACGGGGCATAGCCTATGCCAATTACTATAAGGAGAAAATATCGTCCATACAGTCGATGGAGGATATTTACCGGATCGCAGATGGCATCCGCAGGGATTTGAAATAATTTCATCGTATGAACACATCTGCTGTTTCACAAAATACCGCAGAGGTGGTATTGTGAAACGGCGGATCTTTTTGCTAGTTATAAGTGTTATGCTTTTGATATTCCCGGTAAGGGCCGAGACTATCCGATGGGTGGACTTTGGTGTACCCTATGAATCTCTGAAATATGCTATGGATACAGATATTGCAACCTTCGACCAGGAAAAGCACATCAGTTGGATCGATTCTCTTGCACTGGCTGCCTGCCGAACCGGCGGTAAATGTCCTTTGTCCTCAGTGAAAAAAGCAGTGCAGGAGTTAAAAGGGGACAAGAGCCCGGAGGAGCTGCTTGGGAATTTATATCAGTATTATTCCTATTATCATACTGCCTATGACGCAGCATTGGGCGGTTTGCTTGGAAGCTTTGCGATCGAGATAGACGGAGAATTAAAGCCGACCTATGGTCTCAAAGCGTATTCTCCTGTTGCGTCCGGCTACGGATACAGCCATTGCTCTGATTTCGGAAACAGCCGTTCCTTTGGTTTTGCCAGAAAACATTTGGGCAATGACCTGATGGGCGGTCTGGGTACACCCATTGTTGCGGTGGAAGGCGGTGTGGTGGAAGCGATGGGCTGGAACCGATACGGCGGCTGGCGCGTTGGGATTCGGTCCTTTGATTCTAAGCGCTACTATTATTATGCGCACCTGCAAAAGGACAGACCCTTTGCAGAAGACTTAAGGGTTGGTGATGTGGTGCAGGCCGGTGATCTGATCGGTTATATGGGCAGGACTGGGTATTCCGATAAGGAAAATACCAACAATATAGAAACGGTCCACCTGCACTTTGGCATGGAGCTGATCTTTGACGAAAGCCAGAAGGAATGTAATTCTGAGATCTGGATCGATGTTTATAACATCGTCCGCCTGCTCAGCAGCCACAGAAGCAGTATCGCGAAAACGGCTGACGGATGGCAGAGAGTATACCCATTTGTGGATTTGGATATAGAGAATATTCCAATTTGAGCAATATTTGTTTAAATTGGTAACAGAAAAGTGGTCCGCAGGGTTTGACAAAATTCAGACCCTGTGGTATACTTGAACGGATAAAAATGAACTTAGGAGGAGAACCGGATGA
>CAYLNV010000155.1:0-3460 GCA_964385085.1 uncultured Oscillospiraceae bacterium | reverse complement strand
ACCTCCCAAACCTTTTCATTCACCTTGGAAAAATATGCGTTTTTTTACAGCCCCATTGTTCAGGGGAGTTTCTTATTTAAGTTTTATCGTGTCATTCGCATTCCGTTGGCGCTTACAGTGCTTTACCCTTGATGTCAACACCGTTTGCGCCAACACCGGGATTTGCAACGATGCTCTGAACACCCTCTGCATCTGCGATTTGTGCGGTAATATAGATGCCGTTGTTGGTATTGTAAACATCTGCCCACTTCGTTACAAAGTCTGCATTTGCAATTGCCACCGCTTCACTGCCATCAATGTTCAGATGTACCTTGATGTCCACAGCAGAACCGGCTTTGATCAGTGCATAGACCTGATCGAAGTTCTCAAACTTCACCTGGAACCAATACTTAGGGCTTGCACCGTTCTTTCCGGTAACAGCCACAGACTTGACTTCTACTGAAAAGAACCGGAATCCGCCTGCCTGTCCGTCATTGATGGGCAGATAAGGATCGTTCTCACCGAAGTCATACTCGCCATTAACGACCAGCAGACCGTCTCCGGTGGTGTCAATAATCTGCGCACCTGCTGCAGTGGAATCGAAGCTCTCAGCAGTCAGCGTATAGCCATTCAGATTCAGAACAGCATTTACGGGCAGAACCAAATCACCAACAGTCAGGTCGCTGCTCAGGGATACATATTCTGCACCTGCTTCGATCTGACCTGCAAAGGCATCATCCAGTGTTGCATAGGTGTCATCGCCAACGTTTGCCACATTGACCACATCGATATCGGACTCCCAGTCCTTGCTTTCTGCGGCAAATACAACTGTACTCATAGACAGCAGCATTGCCAGAACAAGGACCAAACTAATCATGCGTTTTCTCATAATCTAGTTCCTCCTGAAATATGTATTTTTGAAAAGGATATTTGATACAAAGGTCCTTCTTAGGTTATCATTTATTTCTCATAAAAGGCTGAGAGGGTTTCCCCTCAGCCTTTTTTTGATCATCGATTATCCGTTCTGATGGATCGATCAAGTGTAAATCCTGTTACCAGATAACCTTAAATGCAGGAACTGCATAAGTGGTGCTTTCATTGGAGGCAACCTTCAGACCGGAGGTGTTGGTGCCAAACGCAAAGAGAATATTGCCATTTTCATCAACATATTCCGCAATATCACTGTATGCCAGAGTAAGGATGATATTGCTGCCGTCGGCAGAAACACTGGTGGTCAGTGCAGCTCCACTGCCCCAGTTCAGACCACTGTAGGTACCACTTGCGGATACATTGCTCCAATTTATATTGGAGAAAGATATATCGGTAACGCCTTCCGTGGGTGCGTAGGTCTTCAGCGTATAGGTGGTGCTGTCAGTAATGCTTCCACCTGCAATGGACAGAACGATCTGCACCTGCGCATTCTCTTTGTTTGCCAAGAACTGCTCATTCGTGAGAATATCACTGATATTTACCCGCAAATAGGTTCTAAAGGAGGATGAGTTGGTGTTTAAGGTTTCCTTAGCGGTAAAATCGCTGGTCTTGTTGCTGGAATCCACATAGGTATCGTCGGTTACAGTGCCTAAAAGAACATTGGTCTGCTCTGCTGCTTCGATGATGACTGTGGTGGAAAGCGCCCCATACTTCACGGTAACCGTGTTTTCACCGGCAGCAAGCAATACACCCTCAAGCTCAATTCCTTCGGTAATAGTAAGGCTCTCACCGCACGCTCCGCAGGCAGCGGTAACGGTCAGGTCGCTGGCCTGAACGACCGTGTTCGCTGCGGGGTTTTCCAGATTGGACACGGCGGAAATGGATTCGTAGCTGTGGTCAATGACCTCACCGTACTCGAAGGTATCCTCGCCATGCTCGCCACAGGTGCAGGACAGATAATACTTTGCCTTTTCCTCACAGCTTGCAGAAGCAAGATACTGCTCTGCAGCCACTTGCTGATCGTATACACAGAAATGTACTTCGCCGAGAACGACCATAACCACAGGCTTGTTGGCTTCGGTCGTATTTTCGTTAGAGCCGACCTTCAGACCGGAGGTATGCGTGCCAAGCACCAGGAGGATATTGCCGTTACCGTCAACATAATCCGCAATGTCGTTATAATTCAGTGTAACGATGATATCACCGTTGCCAACAGCGGTAGCGGGTGCAAGCTGGATGCCGTTGCCCCAGTTAAGTGCGCTGTATGTGCCAACAGCTCCTTCCTTGTTATTGACGCTGTTCCATGTGATCCCGGAGAAATCTGCATCGGTGATGCCTTCCATCGGTGCGTAGGTCTTCACAATAATCTCAGCGCCGGCAGCGTCGCCGGAGGTAACAGCAAGAACAAGCCGGAGCTTTGCGTTATTCCTGTTATCCAGGAACAGCTCATTTTCCAGAGCCTCGCTGATGTTTACTCTGAAATAAGTTC
This sequence comes from uncultured Oscillospiraceae bacterium, assembly GCA_964385085.1. Classification (GTDB taxonomy): domain Bacteria; phylum Bacillota; class Clostridia; order Oscillospirales; family Oscillospiraceae; genus Faecousia. Next base: position 1,062 of record CAYLNV010000155.1, on the reverse strand, counting down.
TGGACGATTCGGCATATGTGCTCAATTCAGCAGCAGCAGAATTGTCGCGGTCCTTATTGGTGGAATTTACATAGGTATCGTCTGCGACGGCAACATTCAACACGGTAGCCTCGCTTGTAACATTGATGATGATGTCGGTGGAAATGCCGCCGTACTTCACGGTAACTGTGTTTTCACCCAGCACCAGTGTTGCGTTCTCGATCTCAATACCATCGGTGATCACAAAGCTCTTGCCGCAGGAGCAGGCAGCAGTAACGCTCAGGTCGCCGGGCTGAACAACTGTGGAAGCCATGGGATTTCTCAGATTGGACACTACAGAAAGATTGGTATAGGCGTGACCCTTGCCGCAATAGGCGCCAACGGACTGGGTGTAGGCATTACCGAAGATGTCGGTTTCAACGCCTTCTACCGCTGCACCGGCACCCAGGGCGGGAGAACCTGCCTGCAGGATGTAGCCGTGCAGATTTTGGATACCGGCAACGCTGGCCTTCTGGGGATATCCGACAAAGAGGGGATCCGCAGAAATTCCGTTTTCATTGGTAAAACTACCCACATCCGCAATGCTGCATCCATCCTCGTTATAAATCAGGTTGTAGGAGGACTCCATTGTGCCGTTAATGGCAAAGCTTGCGTTGGCAGAGCGGTTATAGATGAGGTTGTTGTAGATGTAGGACTTTCCGTTTTCGCTGGACTGGATGATGCATCCGGTATCATCATCGGTAACGATGGTATTATTATATACATAAATGCCGTTTGAAGCATTATTGATATAAATGATACCCTTATCACCGTGATCGTTTACCGACAGATTGTATCTGACCGTTACCACGTCCTCACTGCTTGTGCAGTTGATAAAGAGGCCGAAGGCATTATCGTGAGAGTAGTTATACTGCCAAAGGGTATCCTTACTGGAGAGGTCGGCATCAAGCATACAGCCATCCTGCAGCGCACCGTCGCTTGCCTTCTGGGCCATATTGTTATAGCCCTCGTTATACTGAATCACAGTACCATCCACATAGGAGGTTACGATGCTATTGCCGGAAACGCAATACAAGGCTGTAT
>CAYLNV010000154.1:0-3505 GCA_964385085.1 uncultured Oscillospiraceae bacterium | reverse complement strand
TCTTCACCCTGCTGACACAGGATATCAATTACAATCCCATAAACCTGATCCGCTATCTGCCCGTTTCTCTGTTTTACATCATCTCCATGGCTTTCTCCTATTTTGGGATGCGTTTTCTGGAGGAATCCATTTCTGATCCAATCGAGAACACTGCCGGTGTCATTTGCACACTTCTGTTTGTGATTTTCCTGCAGGAAGAAATTTCTGCGCTCACCTGGGTCGCCATCGGGGTCATTACCGTCGGTGTTCTGGGTGTCAGCTTCCTGGAAAACCGTGGCGAGACCCCGCGAAAGAAGAAGCTGGGCAAGACTCTTGCTGTCGTTTCCTTCTGTATGCCCTTCGTTTATGCCCTGCTGGATGCATTCGGCACATTCCTGGACGATGCGTTCTACCTGATCGAGGATGTTGCCAGTTCTCCCCTGGTGGATGTTACCCCCGAGACCCTGGAAGCCGTGGCAAATACCAGTTATGAGTTGACCTTCGCGCTGTTTGCCTTGATCCTGTTCATCTTTATGAAGATCAAGAAGGTCAAATTTGGTTCTGTGCCCCAGCACAAGGACAAGATCCTGGCCGCCGTATTCGAAACCGCCGGTCAGTTCACCTATGTCTATGCACTTGGTGGAGTAGACGCTGTTGCCGCTCCCATCCTCTCCTCTGTCTGTGTCGTATCTTTGCTTCTCTCCCGTATTTTCCTGAAAGAAAAGCTTTCCTGGAAGACCTACGCCTTTATTGCTGTTGTGATCATCGGTATTCTTCTGCTGGCAATAAGCGAAGAACTGTAACGCAAGATCATTTAGCTAATTTGAGAAATGAAGGGATAATTTTATGGAAATTACTGTTGGTATGAAGGGCGAGGTATCCACCCTTGTAGAACGGGAAGATACCGCCGCCGAGGTGGGCTCCGGCAGCTTGCTGGTCTATGCTACTCCCTGTATGGTGGCACTGATGGAAGGTGCAGCCTGTGAAGCCATTGCGGCAGCCATCCCTGAGGAAAAGACCTCAGTCGGCATTGCTCTAAACATCTCGCATTTAGCTGCTACACCTGTTGGCATGGAGGTCCGGGCAGAGGCCGAGGTTACAGAGGTGGATGGCAATACCATTACCTTTCAGCTAACTGCCTATGACGAATCCGGAAAGATCGGTGAAGGCACACATAAACGGGCTGTGATCAATTCCCAGCGTTTTCTGGATAAAACATACGCAAAGCTATAAGAAAAAGACCGGATGTTCGGGCACTGCCCAAACATCCGGTCTTTTTTATCAAATTTCCTGTCTGCCTTCCAACGCTCGGGAAAGGGTTACCTCATCCGCGTACTCCAACTGGCTTCCTACAGGTACACCGTATGCAAGGCGGGTTACCTTGACCTCCATAGGCCGCAAAAGCCGGGAGATATACATCGCTGTTGCTTCACCTTCCGTGTCAGGATTGGTAGCCATGATCACCTCACGAACCGTACCGGACGCAACGCGCCGCATCAGCTCCTTGATCCGGATATCGTCCTGTGTTACATGATCCAGCGGAGAGATCACACCATGCAGAACATGGTAGATGGCGTTAAATTCACGGCTGCGCTCCATTGCGATCACGTCCTTAGGCTCTGCGACTACGCAGATCAGACCCCGATCGCGGACGGGATCCTCACAAATAGGACAAACATCACGGTCCGTCAGATTTTGGCAAACCGGACAGGTATGGACTGTACGCTTAGCTTCAACGATGGCATCCGCAAAGGACTGGGCCTCCACATCGGACAAGCCTAACACATGGAAAGCCAAACGCTGTGCGGTTTTACCTCCTATACCGGGCAGCCTGGCAAACTGATCAGACAGTTCCTGCAGGGCTGCGGGAAAATACTGCATATCAGAACAGACCTCCCAGATTCAAACCACCTGTCATCTGAGACATGCTGTTCGCTGCGTCTGCCTCCGCAGAGCGCATTGCTTCGTTCACAGCCGCAATGACCATATCCTGGAGCATCTCCACATCATCCGGATCAACCGCCTCAGGGTTGATCTCAAGGGATACGATCTCATGCTTGCCGTTTACCTCAGCCTTGACCATGCCACCGCCAGTGGTTGCGGTGTAGGTCTTGTGCTCCATTTCTTCCTGCATACGGAGCATATCCTGCTGCATTTTCTGAGCCTGCTTCATCATTGCAGCCTGGTTCATTCCACCGGGCATACCCCGGAATCCGCCTTTTGCCATATCAAATTCTCCTATTACTTAATGTTAATTACGTCTGAGTGATCTCTGCCAAACTGCAGGAGCTGCTCCATTTGCTTGTTGTTGGCATTTCTTTCATTCTTATCCTCTGCAGCCACCCGAATCCGGCGGCCAAGCTTTGCAGCGGCCTTTTGCCCGATCAGGTCCAGGACCTCAGGCTTATTGATCATATCCTTAATAAAGGGTGCAGAGCACACAAGCACCAGCTTATCCTGTTGCAATACACCTTGGACCGGTGCGTTAGGTGTGGTCGCGAAGAAACCGGACAGGGGTGGCTTCAGTTCGTTGCGAACCTCGCTTGCAATATCTGTCCAGAATCCTACCGGAGTATCAACAGAAGCAGTCTGCTCCGGCTCAGGCGGTGCATCCATGTCATCAGGCACAGGGGGACGCTCCACTTCCTCCGGTTCTTCGTTCGTCGTTGCCGGTGGGGCAACCATAGGGATATTTCCACTGCGGATCTGATTTTCCAAACGGGTCAGTCTGGCATTGATCGCCTCGGCATTGAGTTCCAGTTCCGGCTGGCACATAGATACCACACAAAGCTCCGTATCCATCCGTCGGCTGGTGCTTCTTGTAAAGCCTGCTGCTGTCTGCTGGATCAGGCTCATCATGCGAACAAGCTCACCGCTTGAAAAGCGTTCTGAAAGTGCCTGCACCTCTCTGTCTGAAGCTACACCGGAAAGAAGGCTGATCCCCTCATTAGGTGCAGTCTTAATGACCATCAGATCCCGGGTCATACAGGCAAGCTCATCCAGCAGCGCGCCCATATCCTTGCCGTCTGCATAAAAGCGATTGATCAGTGCCAAGGCATCTTTGGTGTTGTGATCCGCAATGCACTGCATCAGCTTGCCGCACTCCTGAATACCGGCAATACCCAGGCAGGAATATACCTTCTGGGCGGTAAGCTCACCGGTCGTTGCAGAGGCGCACTGGTCAAGAAGGCTCAGACCATCACGCAAGCCACCGTCTGCCATGCGGGCCAGCACTCTGGCAGCAGAATCATCCAGGTCGATATTTTCCTGATATGCCACATACTGAAGTCTTGCAGCAATATCCTCCTGTCCGATCCGACGAAAGGAAAACCGCTGACACCGGGACAAGATCGTTGCCGGGACTTTATGCAGCTCCGTGGTCGCCAGAATAAACAGCAAATGCTCCGGCGGCTCTTCAATAATTTTCAGAAGTGCATTAAACGCTGAAATAGACAGCATGTGTACCTCGTCAATGATATACACACGCATTTTGACCTGTGAAGGGGTATAGACAGCATCATCCCGC
>CAYLNV010000153.1:0-3507 GCA_964385085.1 uncultured Oscillospiraceae bacterium | reverse complement strand
CCGCGCTTCTCTGAAGGCTGCAGGTTTCCTGACCCGCGACCCCAGAATGAAGGAGAGAAAGAAGTACGGCTTGAAGGCCGCTCGTCGCGCTCCTCAGTTCTCCAAGAGATAATCTATCTCCCATACAGAACATCAAAAACCCAGAAACCACAATGGTTTCTGGGTTTTCCTTTTTCTGGCTATGCGCAAAATTCAGATAAATCCATTTTCTCCTGATCCAAATTTAAGGGGTAATTATTGTTGACAATCCCTGGAATTTGGAATAGAATCAAGAAAGCAATATCACTTTAGAAATATTTATTAACGGGGGCTTCTGAACATGAAACATTCCATCCTGTTCAAAAATCAAACCAATCACTGGGACAACGCGTTGCCATTGGGTAACGGTGTCTTCGGATGTATGGTCTATTACGAAAAGAACCGGCTTCATCTGCCCATGAATCATTACGAAGTCTACTACAACATCAGCGGTGAAGTCCTTCCAGAGGACAAGCTGAAGGCCCTGCCGGAGATCACAGATCCCGGTGCTGTAAAAGCTGCCCGTACCAATATCGCCAATACAAACACACCTGCAGCCGGTGAACCTTTCTTCCACTACAAGAAAGTGCGTAACCCCTCCGGTGAAAGCACTGACAAGGCAGCGCCCTTAGGTGTCAGCCCTGCAGGCTACGGAATGAAAACAATGTCCGGCAGCTATCCTGCAACCGGCAATCTGGCTTTCTCCTTTGACAGCAGTCTCACTGACGCTGAAAGTCTGCTGGCTCTTTATACAGAGGATGCCAAGGTGCAGCTTTCACTGACCAAGGGTCCTGACAGCGTTAATGTAGATACCATCGTTGCTCGAGAGGACTGCATCATCAATCATGTGGTTCAAAGTCGCGAGGGACTTATTTGTGATATTTCACTGGATATCAATCCCTATCGGGATCTGGAAGCACCGAAGATCACTTTCACACAAATCGACTCCCATACGTTTGCCTACACCGCTTCCCGGCTGCTGGGCGAAAAGACATTCCGGTTTACCGGTGTTCTGGAGCTGGTTGGTGCGGAAGGTGAACTGACAAGCACGGAATATGCCTGCAATATCCGCATTTGCAATGCCGAAAAGGATTTCCATGTACTTACCTCTATCGTAACGGATTTCCGCTATGCTGATGTGCTGGCTGACGGCATTGCCCAGAGCCGCAAATATGCTGCATCCTTGCAGGCGCTTTATGCAGATCACAGCGCATATTGGAAAAAGTTTTTTGATGCCTCTTCCATTGACCTGCCGGATAAATTTCTGGAGCATGTTTACTATGTGAATCAGTATGCCCTTGACTGCTGCAGTGGTGAGGGCGGCATTATGAAGCACCATGCCTGCGGTCTGAACGGCCTGTGGGCTGTGAAGCACCCCAATCTTTGGGGCAGTATGTGGTACTGGGATGTAAACATCCAGGCTGCCTTTGCAGGTGTATTTTCCAGCAACCGTCTGAACCTTGGAAAGGTATTTTCCGACGGTCTGCGCTCCTATATGGAGCTGGCACGGTATAACGCGAAGAAAGTTCATAATGTATCCGGTTTGGCAGGCGACTATCCCTACGATTTTTACCATTCCTGCTGGCCCTGGTGTGCTCAGTATTTGTGGTTCCAATATGAGTACTCTCTGGATGAAGATTACCTGCGTCAGGAAGCCTATCCCCTGTTCCTGGAATTGTGTGAATTCTTCACGCAGGTCTTTGTGTATGACCCGGAAACGGACCGTTACCATATTTACCCCGATGTCTCTCCGGAGCAAGGACCCTTGGCCCATGATACTACCATTACAGTTGCGTCCGTCAAATATCTGCTGCAATTCACCTTGAAGGCGGCTGAGATTTTGAAGGATGATTCTCCCATTCTGGAGGACTGCCGCAAGCTTCTTGCGAAGATGCCGGAATATACCTGGACAGAACAGGATAAATACGGTGTCCATTTGAAGGATTCCCCGGAAGCACCGGATCAGCTTTGGCTGCGTCATCCCAGTCTGCTGATGCCCCTGTTCCCGGTTGGCGAATTTGGCTTGGACTCTCCTGCCGATATTCAGAAAAAGATGTCCAATACCATTAATTATTTGGAGGACAACTGTGAGATCGGCATTTTTGGCGGCAGTTGGCTGGCTGCCGGTGCTGCCCGGCTGGGCCGCGGTCAAACTGCCCTGCGTCTGATCTACGAGCGGGGAATCGATCATATGCTCCGTTCCAACGGTCTGACGGCTGAGGAGACTGATCGGTTTATAAACTTCTGTCTGGTAAACCGCCAGCCGTTATACTATCCTTGCATGATGGAGTTCACCGGAGAAATGCTGGCGGCAGTCAACGAAATGCTGCTGCAATCTCACAATGGAGTGATCCGCGTGTTCCCCGCCCTGCCTGACGGCGACCGGGAGCTTGACAGAATGATCCGCAGAGGGCAGAGCTTCCACGGATATGATGACTTCTATGCAACCTATGCTCCCTGGGATACTGTGCGCTTTGACAAGCTCCTTGCAAAGGGTGCGTTTGAAGTCAGCGCTCAGCGGCAGGATGGCGCACTTTGCTGGATCCAGATCCACAGCCTGAAAGGCGGCAGCGTTCGGATCACCTGTCCCTATTTGACTTCGGATATGAAAGTGTATTGCGACGGAAGGTCTGTTGAATTCACGACCGATGAGGGCATGTTCTGCTTTGCAACAGAAATGGGCAAGACCTATCTTATCTCCTCCGCTCCGGACACATATACCACTCCCAACAGCGGCAGCTACAACGATGCCGTTCTCTCTCACGAGACCTATACCAAGCGAAACATTTTCCTTGGAGAGGATATGGACACTCCCTACCAAAATGCGTTGGATCGTTTCCTGCGTGCATGGTATTCCGGTAATCAGCGCATGGAAAACCGGACTGTATTCCGTTTTGACTTCAGCACGGATACAAATAAGGACTACAGCAAAGTATTAAAGCGGAAAATAAACGGCGATTTGAATATGGGTATGAGCTCTATGACCATACTCCCTGTATCACCACTGGAATTCACCGTTAAACGGGGCTATGGCTTTGAAAGCTCAGCAGCCATTGCATATGCAGATCGTGGTGAGCCGGACCTGCTGCGCCGGGACTTCGTGGAAGGCACTGAGGAAGCAGTCTTCAGCATTGAAGTACCCAGAGGACAGTATGAGCTGCTGGTGGTCAGCGGTGATACCCAGGAAGACAGCATCAGCCACGTTTGGGCAGAAAGCGGCAGAAGTGCCGGTGGCGAGCTTGTAAAGAAGGGTCAATTCCAAATCAAGCTGCTTCCGCTGGTGTTGGAGGAAGACGGGCAGATCCGTCTGCATATCGCAACCAAGCCCGGCTACCGTTGGAAGCTCAATTACGTATTTGTCAATATGATCAAGGGCTATTAAACGAAGAAACGGCAGGCACGAATCGTGCCTGCCGTTATCATTTTATTTATAAAGGGGGAACTTTTCGCAAATTTCGTGAACTGTAGCTCTGACCTCATCGGCTGTGT
>CAYLNV010000152.1:0-3527 GCA_964385085.1 uncultured Oscillospiraceae bacterium | reverse complement strand
TCGTAGCCCATGGGGTGCAGCACATTATAGCCCTGCATCCGCTTCATGCGGGACATGATATCCGTTGCGGTATAGCCCTCCGGATGGCCTGCGTGCAGACCCACACCGGACGGATAAGGGAACATATCCAGCACATAGTACTTCGGCTTGGAGAAATCCCACACGTCTGTATGGAAGGTGTTATTCTTCTCCCAATATTCGTGCCACTTTTTCTCTATGGCACTGTGATCATAATTCATGGTTTTCTACCTCTTTTCACTCAGGGATAACGATCTCACTGATATCCACCTGCTCAGCATCTGCCCACAGGCGCTCCAGAGAATAAAACTCTCTTGCTTCTTCCGTAAACACATGGACCACGATAGAGCCAAAGTCCAAAAGCTCCCAGGAATTTCCCCGGTGGCCCTCCCGACCCAGCATAGGCTCACCCAACTGCTCCAGGGTGTATTCGGCATGGTCGCACAAGGTCCTGACATGGGTATTGGAGGTGCCGGTGCAGATCAGAAAATAATCCGCAAGGCTACTGACCTCATCGATCCGCAGGAGCTTGATATCCTGTCCTTTTTTGCTGTCCAGTGCCTTGGTTACTTCCAGGGCAACTTCTTTGGCAGTTAACATAAAACTTCCTTCTTTCTGGAAATCATTTTTTCTGATTCAAAAATTCCAAAGCCTCCTGAGATTCAGGAGAGATCTCCCTGCCCTGCTCTTTGAGCATGGACAGCGTCATTTCAAGTCCCAGCTTCAGCGCCTCGTCCAAATTGGAAAAAGCAAGCCGGCGAAGGGTCTCAACGCCCTCAAAATCACGGTTCGGCTCCATATAGTCTGCCACATAAATGATCTTTTCAAGCGTATTCATGTTGGCTTTTCCGGTGGTGTGGGAGCGAATGGCACTGACCACCGCCTGATTCTCTCCAAAGATCCGCTGGGCTACCAGCGAGCCTGTCAGGGCATGAAGGGTCTTGGGGTTGCGGCCGGAAAATTCATCGAGAATAATACCATATTCCCGGCACAAGGTCAACTGCAGGGAGCTATCCAATGCTTTTGTAATATCATGGAGCAGGCCCGCACGGATGGCATCCTGTTCCACTGCGCCCCAGCGTTCTGCCAGCGCTGCAGCCGTATCCCGACAGCCCAAAACGTGGGCCACCCGGCTGGGCTTTAGCAAGCTGATCACCACCTGCTCCAACTGTTCGTTGGACAGATTTCGGTAATCAGGCCGGGGCTCTCCCTTTATGCAGCCAAAGGCCTGCATACGGCGCAGATCGTCCCCGGTAAGCTTCCTACATAGCTGCTCCATAGCCATTCCCCTTTCCCGACATTCAGGTTTTACTTGGATTCTCTAAGCTGACGCTCCCGATCCCGCTCAATGGCCTTATCGATGGCCTGCTGGCGGAAATACTCATTTCTCTGCTCACGGACTTTTCTGGCTGCCTCCCGACGGGCCTGTGCGCCCTTGCGCACCGGATTCTTCTTTCCGGAAGGGGTCGCTTTCCGCTTGGCACGACCTGTCTGATTCCGCTCCTGCTGCAGCTTTTCGCTGAAGCGATAGATCACAAATTTTGTACCGATCACCGCCACACCCTCTGCACCGGTGGCTTCACAAATGGCATCGCTGACCTCGCGAGGAGACATCATTGCCCCTTCCAGAACCTTTCCCTTTACCAGCTCTCTGGTATCCAACTGGTTTTCGCTTTCTGCGATCACTGCATCCGTAACACCGCCCTTGCCTACCATCAATGTGGTATCCAGGGTATTGGCCTGGGCTCTTAACGCAGCACGCTCTTTACTTGTCAGCATAGCCTGCCTCCTTCATTTTCTCATAAAACAGCTTCAAGGCATTCGCCCGGTGGGATACCTGATTTTTCTCCACGCTGCTCATTTCCGCAGTGGTTTTTCCCATGGGTGGATAATAGAAAATAGGATCGTAACCGAAGCCGTTTTCTCCCTTGGCTTCTCTCGTCAGTTCACCGTGGATCTCGCCCCGGGCCTGGACCACCTGACCTTCCGGGGTAACCATGGTGATCACGCATACGAACTGCGCCTGGCGCTGTCCGTCCGGGACATGCTCCGTGTTTTTCAGCAACAGCTCCAGTCTCCCCCAGTCATCCAGAGAATCGTCAAAGCCGTAGCGGGCGGAATAAATACCCGGTTCTCCGTTCAGCGCGTCCACCGCAATGCCGGAATCGTCTGCCAGTGCCGGCAGACCGGTGGCCTTCATGACCCCTTCTGCCTTCAGGAAGGAATTTTCCTCAAAGGTCTTGCCGGTCTCTTCCACATCAATATCCACACCAAGCTCACTTTGCAGCACCAGCTCGATCCCGAATTTTTCAGTGATCTTGCTGATCTCCACCAGCTTGTGTTTATTCTTACTCGCGAGTACTACTCTCATAATTACAAAAGTGCCTCCACAAACGCTTTCGCTTCAAATGCCATCAGGTCATCCGCTTTTTCGCCCACACCTACATATTTCACAGGGATCTGCAGGCTGTCTGACACAGAAATGACGATACCGCCCTTGGCTGTGCCGTCAAGCTTGGTCAACGCAACGGCTGTTACACCGGCGATCTTACTAAATTCCTTAGCCTGGATCAGTCCGTTCTGGCCGGTCGTACCGTCCAGGACCAGCAGCACTTCCTTGGCTGCCTGGGGCAGCTCCCGCTCCACGATCCGGTTGATCTTGCCCAGCTCGTTCATCAGGTTCTGCTTATTGTGCAGGCGGCCGGCAGTGTCGATCAGGATCACATCTGCACCCTTGGCCTTGGCAGATTGGATGCCGTCAAATACAACAGAGGCCGGGTCTGCGCCTTCATGCTGGCGCACGATGGATGCACCGGACCGATCGGCCCAGATCTCCAGTTGGTCAGCAGCCGCAGCGCGGAAGGTATCCCCGGCCACCAGCAGCACATTCTTACCCTCATTTACAAGCTGGGTAGCAAGCTTGCCGATGGTAGTGGTCTTGCCTACACCGTTGACGCCTACCACCAGGACCACAGCCGGGCTGGTGCTCAAATCAAGTGCTGTATCCCCCACATTCAGCATATCCACCAGGATCTGCTTCATAGCTTCCTTTGCTTCCTCGGTGGTTTTCAGATGCTGCTCCCGCACCTTCTTGCGCAGGCTTTCTGTAACCTTCAAAGCGGTTTCCACACCAAGGTCAGCCAGGATCAGGCTTTCCTCCAGCTCATCGTAAAAATCGTCGTCGATCTCAGAAAAGCCGGAAAACACGCTGCCAAGGGTGTTGCTCAATGCGCTGCGGGTCTTGGCCAGCCCCTCCTTGATCTTATCAAAAAATCCCATAATTACTCCTTAGGCTCAGACAATATTTTGCTCATTGTCGGTCATTCCATAATACCAAGCTGCTGCTCCATCTGGCTCAGATCCAAACGCAGAAGCTTACTGATTCCCTGCTCCTGCATGGTCACACCGTAAAGCACATCGGAGGCCTCCATCGTGCCGCGACGGTGGGTAATGACGATAAACTGCGTCTTTTTGCTCAGATTGTGCAGATAGGAAGCAAATCGCTCCAC
>CAYLNV010000151.1:0-3560 GCA_964385085.1 uncultured Oscillospiraceae bacterium | reverse complement strand
GCAGTTTCCAGCTTCTTGCCGTTTTCCAGGAAGGTCAATGCTGTTTCGTCCAGAGCATCGTAAGCCTCTCTTGCGGCTGCGATCCGGCCCTTGTCGCCAAGGGTAACAATGCCGATTTCTTTAATCAGCGCATCCACTTCCCCGGCTGATGCCTTTGCCTTTTGCAGCTTTCTGAGCTTGCTTTCTGCGGAGGTCAGCTTGCTGTAGGAAACTTCCTTACGCTCGGTCGTATACAGCTTATCTGCATACTCGCGAGCCAGCACAATTGCCGCTTCTGCCTCCAGAGTGATCTCCTCGGGGATCGCCTGGATCAGCGACTCTGTGTACTTGACAAGCTCCGCTCTCAGGACCTTGATCTGTGCTTCCGCATCCTCCAGAATGGCTGTGTCAACCAGCACTCTCTGACCAACTGTCATACCGTCGTATTCTGTACGCAGGGCAAGAACATCCGGCTCATCGTCCAGGGTCAGGGGGAAGCGGTCCTTCAGGGCATCGATCTTCTTCTGCAATGCTGCTGCCAGGCGCTCGTCGTTAAGACTGTTGGCCTTAACGTAGGCTTCCTGAAGGGCTTCGTAGTTCTTCACATACTTCTTATAGCGGGAGGTCATACCGTTGTAGGTGTCTACATATTCCTGCAGCTCGGGCAGGCTGTCAGCAGTAACCTTTTCCAGTTCGATGGCATCGATCTTACATTCCAGCAGATCCACTTCCAGCTCACGCAGGCGCTCCAGTTTCTGGATCAGCGCCTTGTAGCGAGCGGACAGATTATCATAAGCGGAACGAGCTTCCTTGATCGCCGCCTCGTCTTCCAGGGTAACCGGGTTTTCGATAGACGTGATCATTTCATCCACGCTGCCTGCAATTGCCCAATCTTCCTCGGTTACATTCAGAGGGAGCATCCTCAGGTTTCCGCCGCTTCCGTAGTACAGATCACCCTGCTCACTGAGGGTATAGTCCAGAGGCATAGCGCTCATAATACGCTCGTTGCTTGCAACCTTGACGCTGCCCACCGGTACATTCCAATCCGCGATCTCAATGCACTGCATACCGCCCTTGGTGTCAAAGGAGAAGTAGAGCTTGCTTCTGTCTGCATCAAAGGCAATTCTACGGCTCTGTAAGCTGCGGTTGGAGGAAGTTAAGCAGGCAGCCTTGCTGAAGGAGATCACTTCCTGAACATTGAACTTCCGGGTCTCCTTGTCGAAGGTAAAGCAGAACAGGGTCTCAGAAACCACTGCCCACATTCTACCCTCCACCACCGGGTCTAAGCCCAGACCGGAGATATGATTCACCTTATTGGTAAGACCGGAAATATAATCTCTGGGATCCAGTACACCAACGACTTCCTTGTTTGTATAGTCATAGACAAAGATCACTGCGCTTTCTGCGGGAGGTTCTGCGGTTGTACTGGTACCGCCCTGGATGGTGGTAGAACCGTAAAGAAGCTGATCGTGGTAAGCAAGGGCGATAATTGCCTGGTCCTGGACAACATTGCGCTCGTAGAACCAACGGCCGGTTCTTGTGTCGAACACGACCACTGCACCGCCGAATTCACCGGTATCGGGAATCGTGCCTGCAAAGATATATCCATCGCCAGCAGCCAGTGCGTGGATGCGCTTCTGGCCGGTCTCGTCGTGGTCCAGCTTCCAACGGCGGATCACTTCGTTATCAGGAGTGGTCGTCATCAAATTCTCACGGTCGATATAGATCTCGTTGAGGGTGGTGGAGGAATAGTTACCGTAGTAAAGCTTATCCTCATACCAGATGCCGCTGTCGCCCTGACCGCCCGTCTTGTATCTACCTGACAGCTCACCGGTTTCTGTATTGAAGATCGCACTGACACTTGCATTAAATACACCGATATGCAATTCGTTGCTGCCTTCCAGTCCGTTAAATATGTGAACAATACTCGCACCACTGTCGCCGTGGACCACAAGATCCAGCCAGTTGGTAATTTCCTTGGTTTCCAGATTATAGAATCTGGGTGCGCCACCGGCAGAGGAACTGTTGGTCATCAGCACTGTCTCGCCCTCAATGGTAACCACATTGGTGGGCATTTTAAAGCCAATATTTGCAGAACCGGCAATGCCGGGGACAATGGAGAATTCCTTGGTAGCAACATCATACTGATATAAGCCGTAGCCGGTAAGGACCATATAATGCTTGCCGTCTATCTCCTCGGTAGCATTCTGGTTGATACCTGCAGGCAGACCGGTATCTACAATTTCCATTGTTTCCGGATCAATCGCAAGGAAGCCTCTCATCGTGCCGTTATAGCCGCCAACCAGCAGATCGCCGTCGCCCAACATTCTCAGATTGTTGACACCCGTACCGGTAACCTCTTCAATGAAACAGGTCGCCTCAACCTTTTTGGTGCTTAAGTTGAATTTACCCACATAAGAACGGTTGCTGCCATTGTCGTAAGCACTCATATACAGATAACCGTTATGGTAGACAATGCCCATAATTCTATCCAGATTGGGCACAATATCACCGTAAACTGTATATTCCATCGTCTCCGGGTCATAGGATGCAAACTGTGCATCGTGATAAGTGCCGAAATACACAATTCCGTCATCGTGTACATAGAGGCCTCTGGAACCGGCAGAGCCTTCCAGACCAGGGACACTGGTAAATCTTGTGGTTCTGGTGGTCTTCCCGGTGGCAAGATCGTAATGGATCAGATATTTGCTATCACCGCTAAGCCAGATCGTGCCGTCCGGTGCCTGGCCGATTCCGTAGCACTTGGGATAGCCGGTCTCGACCTTATCCACCAGTTCCTTGGTATCCAGATCATACACCAGCATCGTGCCGCCTTCCAGAGGCAGGAAGTAGTAATCGTGTCCGCCATATTCTGCAACCAAGCAGTTACCGCCCACATCTGCAACAGGAACGACATCCTCAGCGACGGTGATCGCTTTGACATTTTTGTCTTCCTCAGAGGAGAAGTCGATCTTACCCCGCTCTGCGATCAACTGGGAGATGTTCATATAGCAGTAGCTGGAATAGGGAGAGGTTTCATAGGCTTCCAATACTACAATATATTCCTTACCGGCTTCAAAGTCCCAATAGCCGATGTAGCTATGGTAACCGTCCTTGGTGCCACTGGATCCATCGTTATACAGTGCCACAAGACCTGCACGGTTGCTGTGGTCCACTGCTGCCTCGATATCTTCCGTATCGCCGGGCAGAATGTAGACCGCCAGAGTACCGCTGTTATTGCTGACCGCGTGGTTCAGGCTCAGGGTAAATGTGCCGCTTCCGGGGCTCTTGATCCGGAAGGCGCTCCAATAGTTCACCTTGGAGAAGATACGCATACCGGTGTACCGATAGAAACGGGTCAGATCGCTGAGCTGAGTCGCAGTTGCCTTGGTAGTACCCAGCAGTTCGCTGGATGCGTTTTCCCACTTCCAGTTCAGCTCACCCGTGTACCACATAGAATTCAGGGTATCCATTGCCTTGGTCGCATAGACGGTCGACTTCGTGAACACGCCGTCCATAGAGTCTGCCATATCAAAGTCATAGACTGTGCCGTTATAGACCTTCTGCTTCTTGATCTCGGT
>CAYLNV010000150.1:0-3566 GCA_964385085.1 uncultured Oscillospiraceae bacterium | reverse complement strand
CTGGGGACAGTCATGCTGATACTGACCAACACCAATGGCCTTGGGATCGATCTTCACCAGCTCTGCCAGCGGGTCTTGCATCCGTCTGGCGATCGAAACTGCAGAACGCAGGTTCACATCATAATCCGGGAACTCTTCAGCAGCCAATTTCGATGCAGAATACACCGATGCGCCAGCTTCATTGACGATCATGTAGCTGACACCGGACATCTGCTTCAGCATTTCAACCGTCATGGCTTCCGTTTCCCGGGAAGCAGTACCGTTGCCGATCGCAATGTGCTTAACACTATGCTTGCGGATCATTCGGGAAAGGATCTCAATAGCTTCCTCTTTTTTGCGCTGGGAGAAGGTGGGATAAACGACCGCAGTATCCAGCACCTTACCTGTACCGTCTACAACAGCCACCTTACAGCCGTTACGATATCCGGGGTCAAGACCCATGGTAACAAAGCCCTTGACCGGACGCTGCATAAGCAGGGGCTTCAGGTTCAGCGCAAAATTGGCGATCGCCGCCTCGGCAGCCCGATCTGTCAACAAATTCCGCAGCTCCCGCTCCACGCTGGGTGCGATCAAACGGTTAAATGCGTCCTCTGCTGCTGCACGCACAAAGGTGGATACCAGCATGGTAGGCTTCAATGCCATACGGCACACCAGCGCCTGCCCTTCCAGTCCTGGAAGTCCAGCAGAAACCTTCAAAAACCCCTCCTTCTCACCACGGTTAATGGCAAGGATCTGGTGGTTCTGCAATTTGGAGACCACAGAGGAAAAGCTATAATACAGCTCATACACGCTTTCCTTCTCGGGATCATCTGCCTGTACGGAAAGAACTGCGTAGCGCTCCATTTTCTGACGCAACGCTTTGCGGATCTCCGGGTCATCAGAGATCATTTCCGCAATAATATCCGATGCGCCTGCAAGGGCATCCTCCAGTGTCTCCACACCCTTTTCAGGATCGATATACTCCCGGGCCAGGATCTCGGGATCCTGACCATCCTGTGCAAAGATCGCCAGTGCAAGCGGCTCCAGCCCCTTCTCCTTGGCGACAGAAGCACGGGTGCGGCGCTTTTGCTTATAGGGACGGTACAGGTCCTCTACTTCTGCCAGCGTCGCTGCGGCCATAATCGCCTTCTCCAACTCCTCAGTCAGCTTTTCCTGACCGGCGATCGCCTTGCAGACCTCTTCCTTCCGCTCCTGCAAATTCCGCAGGTACGCAAGCCGCGTTTCAAGCGCACGCAAGGTAGTATCATCCATACTGCCATGCATTTCCTTCCGGTAACGGGCAATGAAGGGAATGGTATTTCCCTCATCCAAGAGGTTTACCACATTTTCCACATATTCGGTTTTTTGACCCAGCTCCAGAGCCAGGGCTTCAATCATGGAACTCATAGGATTCTCCTAACAAATTTGATGTAAAAATAATATCACATTTTCTTCGATTTGGCAATGATATTTGCCTGTTTGCCAGGGAATATTATCATTAATGTTTACAAATAATTTCCATTTAGTCGTTATGTGCATGAGAAGCACCAATTGACAACCAGCCAGTCAGATTGTATAATAATATTGTTAATAATATTCAAAGGAGGGTCCTTATGGAGAAGAAGATCATTACTATCAGTCGGGAATTTGGCAGCGGTGGCCGCACAGTTGGTCATATGGTAGCTGAAGCGCTTGGTATTCCCTTTTACGATAAAGACCTTGTGGATCACATCGCAATGGAGTCTGGCTTTTCTCCTAAATTCATTGAAGAACACGGAGAACATGCACCCGGCAAAAGCCTGTTTTCCTATGCCTTTGCCCATCAGGGCATTCCCGGTTCTATGAGCGGTCTATCCACAGCCGACTTCCTTTGGAATATCCAGTGCAGTGTGATCCTGCAATTGGCAGAAAAAGGTCCTTGCGTGATCGTCGGCCGCAACGCGGATTACATACTTAAAGACCGCAAGGATTGCTTCCATGCCTACATCTATGCAGATATGGACTTCCGCGCAGATCGGATCGTGAAGCTGTACGGTGAGACAGAAAAGAGCCCCATTGCCCGCCTGCAGGAAAAGGATAAGCGTCGCAAGGTCAATTATCAGCACTACACCGGAAGAAACTGGGGTCAGTCGCAAAACTATGACATCTGCCTAAACACCAGCACATTGGGCATCGAAAAGTGCGCAGAGCTGATCGTGGATCTGGTTAAAGAAAGTAAATAAGATGCGTTCTCCCCCGCTGAATTTTCAGCGGGGGAGTTTTTTACACCAAGGCTGCTTCACCGTCTGCGATATGAATGTTCACACCGTTGACTTCCACATTTTCATCGGCACAGATCAGGATATATTTAACACCGCCAATGATCCGGGTCTCGATCAGGTCGCTGCGCTCGGGATTGACCTTAATGGACACATCCGGGGTATTGATCACAAACTGCTTGTTGTTGATAATGTTCTTGGGATGGAGCTCCGCTTCAAAACCGAATACGGAATCATACTCCACACTGAATTTCGAGATGTTTGCTTCCGGGACACCGCTTTCATGCAGCGCCTGCTTCACCTGCTCCTTGGAGATCAGCAAGGGTTCAGGTACTTTGCTTTCCTTATGGAGCTCAATACACTGGCAAAGCTGCTCATGCACCGTCTGAACCACTTCCAGACTGCAGGAATCATTCAGGGTGGTAGTCAGCAGCGCCTCGAAGGACTTCTTCTGCTCTGCTGCCGGCTTGGGCGGCTGCACACAGAACAATGCGTTTATCAGGTCCGGATGGTTATCCTTAGGACTATGGGTATAGTACAGCGCATTATAGATATTGGTCGCACGGTCATCAAAGGCCGGGAACAGGAAGCCTGCCTCCGGTGCAGATGCTACATTGACTGCACCACCGTCATGGAATTCCTTACTCTCAGCATCATAACGCAAATTGGGCTTTGCCAGCTTTACCGGGCAAATGGCGCACAGCAGGTAGGTATAGGTCTCCCCTGATGCGTCCGATTGGGTGTCTCCGTCCTTGCTTTTAAAGGGTACATCATAGCTGTCGCAGCCGATCAGGATCAGGAATCCCTCCGGGAAGGTTACGGAATCGATGATCTTGCGGTACAGCTCCTGACGTTTATCCCCATCCTTCAAACCGCTGCTGCGCAGATCCATAAGCAGCTTATGCTCAGGGGAATCTGCCACCTGTGCAGTTTTAAATGTGATGTCCAGCAGATTCTTACCAATACTACCGGACAAGGTGCGCTTCATGAGACCGAAATATTTTTCCGCTTCATTCTCCGGCATAATTCCGGTACTTCTGGAAAATTCAGAAATGATCTCCTTCTGACCATTTACATAGCAGCCATAAATGGCAGTCATATTACTGCGATCCCGCCGCACCCGTCTGCGGATCTCGCTAATTTCCTTCTCGTTCATATCAAACCTCTTATGTAAAGATTTTCGGCACAAGCCACTGCAGCATTATAACACAAAATGCAAAAAGAATCTATCAAAAAAAGAAAAAATCCTGACTTGTAAAATACAAATCAGGATCTTGGAGCGGGTGACGAGGCTCGAACTCGCTACCTCCACCTTGGCAAGGTGGCGCT
>CAYLNV010000149.1:0-3581 GCA_964385085.1 uncultured Oscillospiraceae bacterium | reverse complement strand
GAGACCAGGACAGTCCACTCTCGAATTTTCCAGACGGTGTCTGGAAAATCTGCGGGACCTTTCGGGAAATGCCCTGGGGCGAGCTGTATATCAAGCCTTATACAGGCCGGGTACTGACCCGGGCGGCCTTTACCTTTGGTACAAGACTGGAAGCCTTCCGGGCTGCTGCGGAGAAAATGGGCGCGACCCCTGTAAACCATGGGGACGCAGGCTATCAGTTTTCTCTGATCGGTCCTTATCAAATGCAGATCCTTGCATGGGAAGGGGATGAGGAGTTCCCGCCCAATGCCCAGGTGCTGTATTCCGATAATTTTGAGAATGGCTTCGCACCGGAGGACCGGGTGGTGGCAGGGGATATCCTCATTTCTGCCATCAAGGCCAATATGTAACAGAAAAAGAGGGCGCGCTGCAAAATACTGCAATGTACCCTCTGAAATTTTGCTGCAGTGGGCATTTCAGCTTGCCAATACCCTTGCCGCAGGGGAGGGTCAAGACCCCCTGCATTTACTGCCGATAAATAGAAAATTGCCGGTGGAGAAGGGCTGCCATGGGATAACACTTGATTTTTTATGCAGCTTGTGGTAAAATAATTCCAATTTGGTGCAATTTTCCAGAAAGGGAAGGAGGGAGCGCAGCCAATGAAACGAATAACGGCCCTGATACTGAGCTTGCTGCTGATCGTAGCTGTGCTTCCTGTGAGCGCATCTGCTGAGACTGTGGAAGGAAGACTGGTTCGCCAGAAGATAGAGGATCACTATGCAAAGATCCTGGAAGCTTCAGAGCATGAGTCCTTGAAGGGCTACTGCGGTACGCTGGCCAGCTATCAGCTCTACTATCTGGGCATCAATCCCTATGTGATCATGGCAGATGGCAACGATCAGTATGACACCTATAAGGATTCCGGATATACCCGCAACGGCTACCGGATCAAAACCTACTCCGCTGAGAATTATACCATGGAGCAGGCGCTGAATACCATTACCCGTGGCGGCACCTGGGATGCTTACAATATTCTGGTGGGCTTCCAGACGACTACCACAGAGGCCGGCGCACTGTACGGCCATGCGGTGGTGATCTATGCGATCCTGGACGGCATGGTATACTTCACAGAAAGCTATGCCACCACCTTTGTGGAGCATGAAGGCTACCCGGCAAGCTGTACCATTTCGCAATTTGCAGCACTCTATGACGGCTGGACCGAATTTGAAGGCATAGTCCTGTTCGGTCAGAAGGGCTATGAGGACAACTGCGCACTGTACGAGGCCAATATGTATGTACAGTCCTTGCAGGATGCACCGCTTTATACCCAGCCCTGTTTCCCGGACTGTGAAGAGACAGAAAGCAGCTATATCCGCAGCGCCAGACCGGGCGAGCGTCTGCTGGTAACAGGACTGTACGAGAATACTCTGGGTGAATATTTCTATCAGGTGGATGAAGGCAGCAGCATCTGCTATGTGCAGGCCGAGCTGACTGAGCCTGTGCGGTACAACACGGAGGATGTGGTCGTTTCCAACCTGACGTATCCTGAGGTGCTGACACCGCAGGAGGATCTTGCGATCACCGGTCTGATCACAGCCCGCAATAGCTATGTTGGCGCGGTGGAGCTGGTCATTACAGACGAAGCCAATGAGATCATCATGACCCATTCCCGGGCAAAAAAGACAGGAAGCTACGACCTGAAAAAGGACACCTTCGACACTGTTGTGGACTTTGGTATTCTGGAGGAAGGTCTGTATACATATACCTTAACGGCTGACATCCTCAACAATTATGTGGATGACGGTGAGATCATAACCGACCTGGAGAGGGTTACCCTTTTCAGCAGAGCATTTGCTGTGGGAGAGGGCTATGAGCTGCCTGCGCAGGATGCGATCCTTCGGCGCAGCGCCTGGAACGGCTGGGTCCTGCGGGACCAGACCTGGTATTACTATGAGCAGGGTATGCCCCGGACCGGCTGGCTCAGCGATAACGGTGTGGAGTATTATTTGCATCCTGACGGTGCAGTAACCACCGGTTGGGCCCAGATCAATGGCAAAAACCGCTATTTCAGCGCCAACGGCGCGATGTGTACCGGTTGGCTCAATACCCAGGAAGGCACCTGGTATCTGTTAAGCAACGGAGAGCCGGCCTGCGGCTGGTGGACCATTGACTCGGAGCAGTATTACTTCGATGAAGCGGGCCTGCTGTTGGCACAGGCGATCATGGAAGACGACCAGATCGTATATCAGACCTTCGGCGCTGAGGATATTGCCATCCCGCCCCTGGAAACGGAAAACTAAAAGCAAAGGGTGTGCTGCAAAATACTGCAGCACACCCTTTTATGCTATGTTAAAATCCACACCCCGACGCTCTGTCCAGTAGATCAGGGCTTTTTGAATATCGCTTTCCGGCAGGTCAAAATATTCTGCAAGCTGCCAAAGCTCTGTGCAGCCGTCCTTGAAGGCACACCGGAAATCCTCCTGGGTCAGATACTGCTCTGCCGCCCAACGGTTGGCACGGTACTCACTGCGTTCCACCAGCTCGTAGGGGCTGTCGACCTTGTGGAGGGCGCCGGTGGCGGCATGACCCAGCTCATGATAGCATACACCCCGCAGCAGTCGGGTGGAACGGATCTTGGAAAAATCCAGAAACACCGCATAACAGCCTTCATCCCGAACAGTTGCACCGGGCTGTGGGCAGCCGATATATGGGATCACATCCACATGGTTCCGTTTGCAATAGTCATAAAAATCCGAAATCTCAAACACGCTAAAATCCTCTAATTCCTTGCCCGCCTTTCCCGCATCAGGCGAACCATATCCCTAACGGCTTCCTTCTGCTCCTCGTCCAGCTCTTTAAAATCACCGTAGAAGGCCACATCCACCTGGTCCAAAATATCGACCGACTGGCTGTGTTCCTCCTGACCCAACAGATACCCCACAGACACACCAAAGTGGGCAGCGATCTTCTGGGCGGTCTCGGCATTGACACTTTTCTTGCGACCCATTTTCAGATCTGTGATCAGACCGCGGCTCAGACCCAATTCATCGCAAAGCCGACCGGGGCGGATCCCATCACGGGTACATAAAGCAAGGATTCTGTCATATAAGCTGTCCATAGGATTACCTCCATATTACCACATGAAGTACGCGAAAAAGTACGAATCGTGGCATCTGTGATTATTTTAGTACACAAACGCGTACTTGTCAATGGGAAAAATATGGGAAGTAATGATATTTTTAGAAGGAGCTGTCAATAGGGTAACGATTTTTCGGTACAATAAAACGCACATATTCTTGTCCTGCAGTGTGGATGTCGGCGCATGGTATTGTAGGGCTTACGGCTCGCTCCCGCCGAAGAGCCTCTCCTGAAAGGAGAGGGGGACCGCGTCAGCGGTGGAGTGGTTTTTGAGAACCCCTCCGGGTCGCCGCAAGGGCGACCCACCTCCCCTTACACAGGGGAGGCTCTGAGCCTCCCTCGCCTAGAGGGAGGGGGACCGCGTCAGCGGTGGAGGGATAATCGCCCGGCAGGGCGATATGTCGCTTTGCGGCACAGAATCCCCCAGTCAGAAATCAAAGATTTCTGCCAGCCCCCTTTAGGCA
>CAYLNV010000148.1:0-3595 GCA_964385085.1 uncultured Oscillospiraceae bacterium | reverse complement strand
GAAGCATCTCTACCCGGAAATAAAGTTTTAGTTGTTACAGACTAGTAGGGGCGGCAATCTGCCGCCCGCGGGAGGCTAATAGCCTCCCCTACTATTCGATAAACAGAAATTTGACAGCACAGGGAAAATTTGTTACCATATTCCCGGAAGGCGGTGGTGGTTTGAAGATCGGAAAATTGACGCGGATGGCGCTGCTGACCGCCATCGCACTGACGATCTTTATGATAGAGGCCCAAATTCCGGCCCTTGTGCCCATTCCCGGCATTAAGCTGGGACTTAGCAACATCGTAACGGTGTTTGCGGTATTTGTGCTGGGAGGTAAGGAGGCGGCGGCGATCTTGTTCGCCCGGATCTTCCTGGGCGCGATCTTTTCCGGTCAGTTCAGTACCATTTTCTATTCTGCTGCCGGTGGCCTGCTGGCATGGCTGACAGCCGTTGGCCTAAAGCGGGTCCTGACACCGAAGCAGATCTGGGTGGCCGGCTGTCTGGGCGCGATCGCCCATGCCATCGGACAGATGATCGTGGCGGTGCTGCTGACGGGTACACCGGGGCTGATCATTTATCTGCCGGTGATGATTTTGTGCGCCGTGGTAACCGGACTGTTTACGGGGCTGTGCGCCCAATTGCTTATCGATCGGGGAGACAAGCTGTGGAAAACCTATTTGAAATGAATTTTACGACTGCTCAGGTCAATGCCATTTCCAATCTGGGCCTTGCCCATATTGGCGACGGCGTTTATGAGCTGCTGTGCAGGACCTATTTGTGCGCCAGGGGCGACCAGACGGTGCTGAAGCTCCACCGGGATACGGTAAATCTGGTCAAAGCGCCCACCCAGGCGAAATTTGCGGACAAGCTGAAGCCCCGTTTAACGGAGGAGGAATTTGCCTACTTCCGCCGGGGCAAGAATTCCCATACCCATGCTGCGCCTAAGTCCGCGACCCCCCAGGAATATGCCAAGGCAACGGGGCTGGAGACCCTGTTTGGCGCACTGTATCTGCTGGGCCGCAAGGACCGGGTCAATGAGCTGTTTCAAATCTGCATGGAGGAATAAATCATGCAGGGCGAGACCCGTCCCTGCAATGGATCTTTAGAGGTGAGGTATGGCATTTGATGCGTTTTTCTTAAGGGCTGTTCTGGCCGAGATCCGGGAAAAGACGGCCGGCGCGCGGGTGGAGAAGATCCATCAGCCCAGCCGGGATACGGTTATTTTGCAGCTAAAGTGCCAGGAGGGCCGGCAGAAGCTGATGTTCGTGGTGAGCCCTGCCGCGCCCCGGCTGCACCTGACCACATCCAGCCCCGAAAATCCTGCTGAGCCGCCGATGTTCTGTATGCTTTTGCGGAAGCACCTGTCCGGCGCCCGGCTTTCCGGTGTTGCCCAACCGCCTATGGAGCGGTGCGCGGAGTTCACCTTTGACTGTATAGACGAAATGGGCGATCCGGTGCAGAAAAAATTAGTGGCAGAGCTGATGGGCAGGACCTGTAATTTGTATCTGCTGGGACCGGATGGACGGATCATCGACTGTTTGCGCCGGGTGGGTCTGGACGAGACTGCCAAGCGCCCTGCGCTGCCGGGAATGTACTATCAGGCACCGGAGGCGATCACAAAGGCAGACCCTGGCTGTGAAGAAAGTTATGTAAACTTACTGGACGGGCCGGGTGCTGATCTGCTGGCAGACCGGCTGATGGACACTTTTGGGGGTCTTTCACCGCTGGTTTGCCGGGAGGCGGCGCTGTTTGCGGCGGGAGAACCGGATGCCCGGCTGGAAGGGGCAGAGACTGGACCTGTTCAGGAAAAGCTTATGCTGTTTTTCCGGGAACACCTGAACCATCCTGCGCCCTACTATTGCGCCCAGCCCGATGGCGCGCCCAGGCAGTATGCCTTCTGCCCTGTGCGCCAGTATGGAGATTGTTTGCAGGCTGAATCCTTCGGGGCGCTGCTGGATAGCTATTATGTTTTGCGGGACCGGAAGGATGTCATGCGTCAGAAAAGTCAGGCAGTGCGAAAGACGGTGAGCAATCTGTGCCAGCGGCTGCAGCGCAAGCTTGCCATTCAGGAAAAGGAGCTGACTGCTACCTATGACCGGGAGCGGCTGCGTCAGCTTGGCGATATTCTCACCGCCAATATTCACCGCATCCAAAAGGGTCGGACCAGCGTGATCGTAGAAGATTTTTACGATGAAAACATGGGGAAAATCGAAGTGCCCCTGTCGCCGCTGCTGTCGCCCCAGCAGAACGCGGCAAAGTTCTATAAGGATTACACCCGCATGAAAAATGCGGAGAAGGAGCTGACCCATCAGATCCAACTGGGCCGGCAGGAGCTTGCCTATCTGCAAAGTGTGCTGGAGGAGCTGAACCGGGCAAGCTCCGATGCAGAGCTGAGCGAGATCCGCAATGAATTGCAGGAGGGCGGCTATATCCGTCCGGATACCGGCAAACGGAAAATGAAGCAGGGCAAGCTGCCGCCCCTGCGTTTTGAATCCACCGACGGCTACCCCATTTATGTGGGCCGGAACAACCGGCAAAATGATGAGCTGACCTTCAAATCTGCCCGGAAGGACGATCTGTGGCTTCATGCTCAGAAGGTCCACGGCAGCCATGTGATCATATCCTGCGGCGGCACGACACCCCCGGATGATACGGTTACCCAGGCGGCACAGCTTGCAGCTTACTATGCTGAATCCTCCGGTGGCCAGAATATCCCGGTGGATGTTACTCCGGTGCGGCAGGTGAAAAAGACCCCCGGCGGCAAGCCGGGCATGGTCATTTACCACACCTACCGGACGGTGATCGTCAACCCCTACCCTGATATTGTGGTGGATGAATTAAATGCAGAAAAGAAAATTGAAGAATAAGAAAAGCACCGCAGTTGCGGTGCTTTTTATGTGAATTGTAGGGAACGGCCTGTGTGCCGTTCCTTTTTTGGTTGTGTTTTAGGAACGGCGCGCAGGCCGTTTCCTGCATATAAAGGTCAGTTCATCGTTCCCTGCGCTCTGCGGAACAGCTCACCGATGCGGCTGCGCAGAGCCTTCGCCTCCGGGGTGTCTGCTGTGCCCTGGGTGTTGATCCACTCCACCGATGCCTGCTGGGCGGTTTTTAGCGTCTGCAGATCCAGATTCAGGTTGGCGACCCGGAATACCGGCAGACCGGACTGGCGGCTTCCGAAGAAATCACCGGGACCCCGCAGATGGAGATCCGCTTCTGCGATCTTGAAGCCGTCGTTCGTTTTGCAAAAGGCCTTCATGCGTTGATTGGTTTCCGGATTTTTATTGTGAGAGGTCAAAATGCAGTAGCTTTTTGCGTGCCCCCGGCCCACTCTGCCCCGAAGCTGATGGAGCTGGGAAAGGCCGAACCGGTCCGCGTCCTCTATCACCATTAAGGTGGCATTGGGAACATCCACACCCACCTCGATGACCGTGGTCGCCACCAATACATCTGCATTGCCTGCGGCAAAGCCGGACATGACAGCTTCCTTCTCTGCACCCTTCATCTGCCCGTGGAGCAGTGCGATCCGCAGGTCCGGGAACACTGTCTTTTGCAGGGTCTCTGCCCAAACGGTGGCGGCCTTCAGGTCCAGATCGCCGTTTTCTTCCACGGA
>CAYLNV010000147.1:0-3603 GCA_964385085.1 uncultured Oscillospiraceae bacterium | reverse complement strand
AATAATTGACAGTTGACGGTGGTGGCAAATGATAATTGCCACCACCGTCAAATTTTAATTTGACACATTTATGGGTTACTGCGATAAACTAAAAAGAGGTGAATGGCATTTCCAGTTATTACCATGGCAAAATGAATGAAAATACACATCAGATCACAGCCAGCTTTGTGGAAGCTGGGGATTGACTTTGAATCGATTCGGTGTTATTATACCGATACAAGTTAATCGATAAACACAAATCGATAACAAAAAATCGATAGCCCCAGACCGAAAAGGAGAGCGGATCTTATGAGCAAACAGTATTCAAATGTAACGAACCCTCAGGAGCTGCAGCAGGCGATCTCCCGTTGCCGGGAAGCCCAGGCAGCTTTTGCAAAGTTTTCTCAGGAGCAGGTGGATCGGATCTTTTTAGCCGCTGCCACTGCCGCCAACAAGGCACGCATCCCCTTGGCGAAGCAGGCAGCCCGGGAGACCGGCATGGGTGTGGTAGAGGACAAGGTGATCAAGAACCACTATGCCGCGGAATATATTTACAATGCCTATAAGGACACCAAGACCTGCGGTGTGATCGAAGAAGACCCTGCCTACGGATATACCCGCATTGCAGAGCCCATTGGTGTGGTAGGTGCAGTGATCCCCACCACGAACCCCACCTCTACCGCCATTTTTAAGGCACTGATCTGCCTGAAGACCAGAAACGGCATGATCATCAGCCCCCATCCCCGGGCGAAGGAATCTACTATTGCCGCAGCAAAGATCGTTTTGGAGGCAGCAGTGGAGGCGGGCGCACCGGAGGACATCATCGGTTGGATCGACCAGCCCTCTCTGGAGCTGACAGATATGCTGATGAAGGAAAGCGACCTGATCCTTGCCACCGGCGGACCGGGCATGGTGAAGGCTGCCTACTCTTCCGGCAAGCCGGCCCTGGGTGTTGGCCCCGGCAATACCCCGGCTGTGATCGACGACAGCGCGGATATTTTGCTGGCGGTGTCCTCTGTGATCCATTCCAAGACCTTTGACAACGGCATGATCTGCGCGTCGGAACAAAGCGTGGTCGTCCTCGATGCTGTTTACGATCAGGTGAAGAAGGAATTTGCCGCCCGGGGCTGTTATATCCTCAATGAAGAGGAAACAGAAAAAGTCAGAGGTGTGATCCTCGTAAACGGCGCACTGAATGTCAAGATCGTGGGCCAGTCCGCCTATACCATTGCGGACCTTGCGGGGGTGGCTGTACCGGAAAGCACAAAGGTCCTGATCGGTGAGGTTACCAGCGTAGCCCTCAGCGAGCCATTTGCCCATGAAAAGCTGTCTCCGGTCCTTGCCATGTACCGGGCAAAGGATTTTGCAGACGCATTGGATAAGGCAGAACGGCTGGTGGCTGACGGCGGCTTCGGTCATACCGCCTCCGTCTATCTGGATCCGGTAAACCAAAAGGAAAAGCTGGATGCCTTCTCTGACCGGATGAAGGCCTGCCGCATTTTGGTAAATACCCCTGCTGCACAGGGCGGTATCGGTGATCTTTACAACTTCCGCTTAGCACCCTCCCTGACCCTCGGCTGCGGAAGCTGGGGCGGCAACAGCGTTTCGGAAAATGTGGGTGTCAAGCACCTGCTCAATATTAAAACAGTGGCACACAGGAGGGAGAATATGCTGTGGTTCCGCGCACCGGAAAAGGTGTATTTCAAAAAAGGCTGCCTGCCGGTGGCACTGGCAGAAATGAAGGGGAAGAAAAAGGCATTTATCGTTACGGATACCTTCCTGTATGAAAACGGCTATACGGCTCCTATCCGGAAAAAGCTGGAGGAAATGGGCATCACCTGCACCGTATTTTCGAATGTTGCCCCCGACCCCACCCTTGCCTGCGCCAGAGAGGGCGCGGCGCAAATGGCTGCCTTCCAGCCGGATCTGATCATTGCCGTAGGCGGTGGCTCTGCCATGGACGCGGCCAAGATCATGTGGGTGCTCTATGAGCATCCGGATGCAGACTTTATGGATATGGCCATGCGGTTTGTGGATATTCGCAAGCGTGTGTACGGCTTCCCCAAAATGGGCGAAAAAGCATATTTTGTGGCGGTCCCCACCTCTGCCGGTACTGGCTCTGAGGTAACACCCTTTGCAGTTATTACCGATGAAAGCTCCGGTGTGAAGTATCCCCTTGCAGACTATGAGCTGCTGCCGGATATGGCGATCGTGGATGCAGATATGATGATGAATGCCCCCAAGGGACTGACCGCTGCATCAGGCATCGATGCGGTTACCCATGCACTGGAGGCCTATGCTTCCATGCTGGCAACGGACTATACAGACGGTCTGGCACTCAGAAGCCTGAAGCTGGTGTTTGAGAATCTGCCCAAGGCCTACGACAATGGACCCAATGAGCCCCGAGCCAGAGAGAACATGGCCAATGCTGCCACCATGGCAGGTATGGCATTTGCCAACGCATTCCTGGGTGTGTGCCATTCCATGGCCCACAAGCTGGGTGCGTTCCACCACCTGCCCCACGGCGTAGCAAACGCCTTGCTGATCACCCAGGTGATGCGGTTCAACGCCAGCGAAACACCTGTGAAAATGGGCACTTTCTCCCAGTACGACCATCCCCATACCCTTGCCCGCTACGCAGAGGTGGCAGACTATCTGAATTTAGGCGGTAAGACCGATGAGCAGAAGCTGCAGAAGCTGATCGAAGCGGTGGAAAGCCTAAAAGAAAAGGTTGGTATCCGTAAGACGATCGCTGACTATGGCATCGACGAGCAGGACTTCCTGAGCCGCCTGGACGAAATGACCGAGCAGGCATTCGACGACCAATGCACCGGCGCAAATCCCCGGTATCCGTTAATGTCCGAAATCCGCCAGATGTACCTGAACGCATATTACGGAGAACAGTGAAAAAATGCGTGTTGGGCAATCTGTCCAACACGCACTTTTTATTTCATAATGGAAGCCTTATATTCGCTGGGGGTCATATTGGTAACCCGCTTGAAGCATTTGGCAAAATACTGGGGGGTGTCAAATTGGAGAAGATCGGAGATCTGGGTCATATTGTAGCTGCCCTCCCGGATCAGCTTTCGTGCCTCCTTGATCTTCAGCTCTGTGTAGTATTTGATAATGCCTCCGTCCCGATAGCGGGCAAACAGCTGCTTGACCGCACTTTCGCTTTTATCCAAGTGCCGGGCAACTTCGCCGATGGTCACATTTCCGTAAATGTGCTCCTGCAAATAATCCAGGATCTGCTTCGTCTCGTACGGCACATCCGTGCCGCCTACCATATAGCTCCGGCGCATTTTTTTGGTGACCACATCTGTATGACGGCAGAGCTTGATCAGGAAAATTTCCAACAAATTCTTAGTCATTTGACTGCTTCCCAAGGGGGAAGGCGTTAATTTTTTCATCTTCTGCAGTAGGGGATTTCGTGGATCCACAAGCTGATAGCAGGACAGACCTTCTGAAAACAGGTCAGACAGCAGGGATTTTTCCTCGGCATCCAACCGGAAGATCTTTCCCTCAAAATGCTTCATGGCGCGGCTGTTGCAGGTGAAGGATAAAATGCTCACATTGGGCGCAATATTGTTGATGGCTGTCAGATTGTGGGGTTCGTGGGGCTTG
>CAYLNV010000146.1:0-3620 GCA_964385085.1 uncultured Oscillospiraceae bacterium | reverse complement strand
TACCGACTCAAATTGCAAAGGATATCCTGTTAATAAAAGCTTTTGGGTATACGACAGCATGGGTTGACAGTACATATTCCCTGTATATGTGCGGTGATAATTCATATGGTCAAATTGGAAATGGTCATCAAGGCACAGGATTTCCAACATTATATGAGGATATCGTTAGTACGCCATATTTAGCTCTAAAGAACTGTATAAAAATTACAACTCCTGATGAAACATCCGTTCCTGATACATCTATTCTTGCCGAAACGGTGGACGGAACCACTTATGCGTGGGGTGGGGAATACGGAAATACTCCCCGAAAAATCAACTAATGTATGTTGCATTTTTATCGAACAGTTAGAAATAGAAACAGCCGCCGTCCTGATGGTCGGCGGTTGTGCTGTTTTCTGTCATGTTGGGGGCAAAATGTGGTCGTTTTGGACAGCCTTGATTTTTTTGCGCTGTCAAGGTATAATTCTATTTAGATAAGCTTGATTTTGCGGAGGAGCGAAATGGCCGGAGCAATTATTTGGTACTGCACCACATTTGGGTGTGCAGTTCTGTTTTATCTGATCGGAGTCTATGCCCAAAAGCGGGAAAAGCCCATGTGGTTTTGGGCAGGGTCGGAAGTGGATGCCAAAAAAATCACAGACGTCCCGCAATACAACAAAGAAAATGGAAGAATGTGGAAGCTGTATTCGGTCTGGTTTTGGATCGCAGGTGCAGCCTGGCATTGGAGCTATGTTGCCGCTCTGACTTTCCTCATTCTGGGCTGCACCGTAGGGATCGGTATTCTCATCGGTACATTCCTGAAAATCGAAAAGAAATATTATCAGAATTAACGCCGGCGCATATTTACGGCAAACCGGTGGACAAATCACAAAAAGGAGAACACGATCATGAAATTAATCCCCAACATTAAGTACAATGAACTGGAAAACAGCTTTGTCGATCTGTATCTGCCCGATGGCGCGTGCAAGGATCTGATCATCTGGTTCCATGGCGGCGGCTTTGTGAATCTGGACCGCACCAAGATCGCCTTTGCTGAGGATCTGACCAAAGAAGGTGTGGCTGTTGCCTCTGTGGAGTACAGAATGTATACCCACGGTGCAAGGTTCCCGGATTTTATCGTGGACGGCGCAAATGCCATCAAGTTTTTGCAGGATAACATCAAGCAATATGCCGATGTGGAGCGGATCTTCGTTTCCGGTCAGTCAGCCGGTGCGTATCTGACCCTGATGCTGGCCTTTGACCAGCACTATCTCCGTGATGCCGGTGTAGATCCCATGAGCATTGCCGGCTTCATTTCCGACAGCGCTCAGACTACCACTCACTTCAATGTTCTGAAAAGAGATCGGGATACCAATGGCAATTTGGAACGGATCGACGATGCAGCGCCTTTGTATTATGTAAACCCCGACTTGAAGCTGAACAGCCTTTTGCTGATCTACTACACCAATGATGTCAAATGCCGTCCGGAGCAGAATAAGCTCCTGTATGCAAGCATCTGTAAGCTCTGCCCCGATATTAAGACAGAGCTGGTAGAGCTGCCCGGCAAGCACACCAACGGCTCTGAGCATCGGAATGAGCAGGGTACATTCGACTATAACGACACCGTTCTGAAATTTATCAACGACTTGTAATCAGAAAAAATATTTTATATTTTCCGCCCCGGGGCGCACAGCGCTCTGCGGCAATTCTCAATTTTCCATTTTTTATTTTTAATTGCATATTTTTTACCTCTATGGCAAACAATACCTCCGTAGCCTGACCGATACGACCCAATCGGTCAGGCTAAACAAAAAGGAGGTTATTTTTTATGTTCCCATCGCGTTTTGTGTGTCTTTTTCTGACTTTGTGCTGCGTATTTGGTCTGTGCGGCAGTGTTATGGCAGCCGAAGTGGACTGCGACAGCGTTTACTGCTTTACTTCCCAGGATTTTTCCCAGTCTGAGGATGCCCTGATGGGCATTTGCATCACCGGTCTGCCGGAAGCAAGCACCGGTACTGTCATGCTTGGCAGCCGAATTTTGCAGAAGGGAGATATCCTGACTGCGGACCAGGTTGCCCAGATGACCTTCTCCCCCCTGAGCAGTGAAGAAAATCAGCAGGCACAGATCACCTACCTGCCCATTTATGAAGACCGGGTGGAGCGTTCTGCCACCACCGTGCTGTCCATTCGGGGCAAAAAGGACGAAGCGCCTGTTGCCACCGATTCTTCCGTGGAGACCTATAAGAACATTCCTAACGAAGGAACTTTGAAGGTATCCGACCCGGAGGGGCAAGCCCTGACCTATACCCTGCTCCGCGCACCCAAGCGGGGTGAGGTGGTCCTGCGGGAGGACGGCTCTTTCGTCTATACTCCCAAGAAGAATAAGGTCGGTGTGGATTCCTTCACCTACACCGCCACCGACCCGGCAGGCAATGTCTCCCGGGAGGCCACAGTTACCATTCAGATCCTGAAGCCCACAGATGCCACCCAGTACACGGACACCGTGGGTCTTGACTGCCGGTTTGAAGCTGAATGGCTGCGGAACACCGGTCTGTTTGAGGGTGAAAAGGTCAGTGAGCTTTCCTGCTTCTTCCCGGATAAGACAGTGAGCCGGGGGCAGTTTCTGGCTATGATGGTCAAGACCCTGGACATTCCCACAGAGGATGTCAGCGCAGACAGCCTGCCTGCAGATACACCCCTGTGGCTTCAGCCTTATCTGGCTGCGGCTGTCCGTTCCGGTCTGACTGCGGGTCTGCCGGAGCTTGAAAGCGGCAGCTTTGGCGCTGACGAACCCATCACCGGAGCGGAAGCGGCCGTCATGCTCCAGAACGGTCTGGATCTGACGATCACCCAGGAGGCCCTGTCCACCTATGCGGAGCTGGACGAGGACATCCCCACCTGGGCAGCCAGCTCTCTGACGGTCCTGCACGACAACGGCATTGCCATGGATGCAAACGCAGCCCTGACCCGGGCAGACGCGGCAAATGTGCTGTATCAGGTGAGCATCCTTGCCGTCAATGCCCCCGGCACAGCAGTATTTAAGATGCAGCAATAATAAATACGGATTGCGGCAATATTTTATTTTGCCGCAATCCGTATTTTCATTGGTTTTCCTATTGACAAATGACACAACATATGGCAATATATTGTGTAGACACCCCTTTTCAGCTACAATATATTGTGGCTGGTGCAAATATGACTTCAACAGAAAGACAGGTACATACTTATGATCCAAAGCATTATCAAGCGCGACGGCCGCGTGGTCTTGTACGATCAGAATAAGATCGCCGGCGCGATCCTGAAAGCGCTGGAAGCCTCCGGCGAAGGCAATGCCGCCGATGCAGCCCGTGTTGCCAATGATGTGCAGCTTGAGCTGGAAGGCCGTTTCACCTCTGATTCTCCCAACATTGAGGCCATTCAGGATGCCGTTGAGCGTCAGCTCATGAACCACGGCTTTTCCGCTGCTGCCAAGGCCTATATTCTGTACCGGGCAAACCGTACCCGCGCCAGAGAGGCCAACACCTCCCTGATGAAGACCATCGATGAGATCACCAACATCGACGCCCGTATCAGCGATATGAAGCGGGACAATGCCAACATCGACGGCAACACCGCCATGGGCTCTATGCTGCAGATCGGTG
>CAYLNV010000145.1:0-3643 GCA_964385085.1 uncultured Oscillospiraceae bacterium | reverse complement strand
GAGACCTTCGACACCGCCATGATTTGCGCAAAGACGGCTGATTATGAGGTGCGGCTGCTGGCGACCCATGTATGCGGCAGACGGATCAATCCCATTATGAAGTTTTCCTTCGAGAAGGCAGATGTTTACTTTAAGGAAACATCTTCTGAAGATGCTGTGCGCGTGGTGTTCCACGACGGACGGGTGAAGGATTACGGCCCTACCGACAATTACAGCAAGCTGCCCTATTGCTTCGATATCGTTCGCGGTGTGAAAGAACCCATCTGCACACCTGCCACTGCCCGTGCCCACCTGAAGCTGGTAAATTCTGTTACAGAGAAAGTGCCGGTGCTGACGGTGGAGGATAAAATTGTGATCGACGATGTGGTGGTCGTGCCGGGAATGGACGACCTGCTGGAGCAGGCATACCGGGAAAACAAGCTGCCCTGGGATATAACCGACCGGTTTGGTAAGCCTACAACGATCGATCTGACTGCATACACCGGCTGGGAGGAAGAGGTATGAATATTTGTATCATCGGCAACTCCGGCCACTGGGGCTATGCCCGGCAGGAACTGCTGAACCATACCCTGGTGGGAATCGCCCCTGGCTTTGACGGAGATGATATGTCCACAGCGCTGGAAACCCTCAAAAGATATGGGGTGGAAGCCAAGATCTATGAGGATTACCGGGAGCTGCTGTCCCTTGCGGACATTGCTATTGTGAATACCCGCTTTGATTTGAATGCCCGGATTACTGCCGAATGTCTGTCGAAGAATGTCCACGTATTTTCCGAAAAGCCTTTGGCTACCACAATGGAGCAGCTTGAAATGCTCCGCAAAGCCCAGGAGCAGTCCCGGGCAATGGTGATCGGAATGTTTGGCATCCGGTATTCTGGCTGGTTTTTGACGGTGGCGGATGCCATAAAGGACATCGGTCAAATTCGACTGGTGAACGGACAAAAATCCTATAAGCTGGGTCTGAGACCTGATTTTTATAAGAACCGGGAGCAGTTCGGCGGCATTATTCCCTGGGTGGCCATCCATGCCATAGACTGGGTCTGCGCCCTGACGAAAGCCAGAGTTCTGCACATGAGCGCCCTGACAAACAACCTGCACAATTTTGGAAATGGCGACCTGGAAATGACGGCCCTGTGCCAGTTTCAAATGGAAAACGGAATCCTGGCATCGGTCAGCGCGGACTATTACCGCCCCTTGACTGCACCTACCCACGATGATGACCGGGTGCGGGTGGTCGGCACAGAGGGGATCCTGGAATATGCCGGCGGTGTGGTAACCAAGATCGGGAAGGATGGTGTGATCCAGCTTCCTATGGTGCAGGAAGAGAATGTTTTCTCCCTGTTCCTTCGCAGGATCGCAGGCGAAGATGTTGGTGTTACCCCGGAGGAAAGCTTCTATTTAACGGAAATTGCCCTGAAAGCAAGAGATATGGCAGTCCAAATATAGAACCAAAAAGGAGCGCGTTGCAAAATGATGCAATGCGCTCTCAAATTATACAATTACCTACATCCTGGGGATATAGGGGCGATTAATCGCCCCTACATATTCTATTGCAGCATTTGCGCATTTTGCAGCGCGTCCTTTTTCGATCAGTCAAGTGCCAGTGCGAAATAAGAAGGCTCATCCTGACTGCAGGTAAGGGGATAATACATCGCAAAGGGCTTCTCTGCACCGGGGGTGCGGAAACGGCCCTGCGGAGCGCCCAACGCGGCCACGATGCCGCTGGCAGCCGATATATTACCCAGCAACTCCGGGACGGTCAGTGTATCGCCATCCACAGCAGCGCACAGCAAGAAATCTTTTCCGGCATAAAAGGAGACCTGACTGCCAAAAAATGCCAGCAGAGGGCCTTCCTGAACGACACCGCCCTGGGGCAAATAAGCCCTTCGAAGGGCGGCATATTCGTCTGCGCTGATCTGCCGCAGGGGGATAGGCTCTGCGGCATCGCAGATAAATTCCGAAAGATAACAGCAGGTCCGGTAGCCCAGCCTTTCGTAAAGCCGGAACAGGTCCTTGCTGCCCGGTACTAAGATCGCACCGCTGTATCCCAATGCCTGTAAATAACGGTGCGTGTCCGACATCAGCGCCCGGCACAGACCGTTTCCCCGGAAGGATACATCGGTTGCCACGGCATACAAATAGGCGATCTTTTTGCCGTTCCAAAGGCAGTCAAACCAATAGAGGGCGGCTGCCGGTGTTCCGTCCACCGTTAT
Organism: uncultured Oscillospiraceae bacterium; assembly: GCA_964385085.1. Taxonomy (GTDB): domain Bacteria; phylum Bacillota; class Clostridia; order Oscillospirales; family Oscillospiraceae; genus Faecousia. Next base: position 1,431 of record CAYLNV010000145.1, on the reverse strand, counting down.
CTGCCGGCAGCGGTTTGGTGAAAAGCCCAGATCGAAAAAGCTGTCCAGAAAGGTGTCCGGATCTCCAAAGGCCTGCTTCCAAAGCTGGCGCAGCGGCTCGGTACTTGCTGGTTTGTCAATAATCATAGCCGTCCTCCAGCAGACATGCCCAGCTTTTCTCTACAAAATGGTCAGGGTTGTAGGACATTTTCGCCTTACGCAGGCCGTCGATCCCCAGGTCTTCCTCCCGGTTCAACCATTTAAGCTGGGGATATTTCTCTCTCAAATACCGGGCGAATTCAAAGTTGATGGCAGGATATGCCCCGTCTGCTTCCTCCAAAGCCTTTTCAAATTGAACATCAAAGGTTTCAGACGATAAAGCGCTGCCCATGGTCATAGCAAGAAGCTTGCCTTGATCCATTAGGACCAGGCCTTCCATACCCAGTTCTTTTCTGTATTGCAGAGCTTTTTTCAGGGCGCAGCGCTCCATATGGAAATCTGCATGGGGATCAGCCGCCTGACGCTGGGCATACCAGGTGTCCAAAAGCTGCGAGACAGCGGGAGTATTTTCGTCGGTGATGGGCTGAAGGGTGTGATCCGGATGGGTCTGACGGAAGCGGTTCAAATGATTGCGCTTGCGCTGATATTTCCGACCTGCCAGGGTAGACAGGTCCTCAATGCTGTAAATGTAGTCAAAGCCGTCCCGGTCAAAATGGTAGCGGAATTTACCGGGATACAGCCGCTCCAGTGTGGCACAGTCGTCTTGTGAAAGGCCGGTCAAGCGGCAGGGGATGCCCCGTGTTTTCGCATCATGGATGATGGCATCCAGCGTGGGCTTCAGATCCTGCCCTAAGGGAAACAGGTAAACGCTTTTGCGGCTGAACTGGGAGAAGAAGGCCAGATTGCCCGCATGGAAGGCGGCTTTCTGGCGACCCCACAAATACAGGTTTACAAAATTATACTCACAGCCCTGCTTCCCGCAGGCACGTAAGATCTTATCATATTCTGCCTTTTGGGAAATCTCCAGGGGTTTAAACTCGATCATCGGTATCACATCCTTTTAAGCTGAGGGAAATCGAACCACGACAGCCCCACAGCAGTTCTTTTGTTTGTATTTTTGCTTATCTTCCTTGCCTTGCGTCAGCAAGGCTGCGTCATCTGCACCAAAATCCAAAGCAAAATTCCGTGCTGTGGGGTGCGAAGCAGTTTTGACAGAGCTGTTTTTTGTCAAGGCAAGAAAAATCACGAAGGGAATACCCATTGGTATTATCAAGGGATTTTCCGCAGCATTGGCGGAAAACAGCCTGTCAAAACCTATCGGTGTTCGGTTCCCCTCAGCTTAAGACAGTATAACACATTATCCCCGGTTTTACAACAAGGCGGAGAAAGTCAAATTCCTGTTTATCGAATAGTAGGAGAGGCTATTAGCCTCCCGCGGGCGGCAGATTGCCG
>CAYLNV010000144.1:0-3660 GCA_964385085.1 uncultured Oscillospiraceae bacterium | reverse complement strand
GGTGCTGGCAACCACCACCTATAACGCAGATATTTTCCCCTTCATGAAGACCTTTATCCACAAGCTCACCGAGCGAAACTTCCAGAACCGCACTGTTGGCCTGATCGAAAACGGCTCCTGGGCACCTATGGCTGCCAAGGTCATGCAGGGGATGTTTGAGAAGTCCAAAAACATCACCTTCACGAACACCGCGGTCCGCGTGCTTTCTGCCCTCAGTGAAGAAAGTCTTGCACAGGTTGAGGCGCTGGCAGAGGAACTGTGCTAAGTAAACCCATAAAGAAGGAGAAAAGCTATGGAATATCTTGCTCATACCCCTTGCGGGGCGGTGCAGGGTTGTGCAGGCAAAGCCGGTACAGCGGTCTATAAGGGCATCCGCTATGCAACCGCCGGACGGTGGGAGTATCCTAAGCAGGTTACTGCGTGGGAGGGCGTATATGATGCCACCCAATTTGGCAAGTGCTGCTATCAGCCGGGCGCATTTCACACACCGGATGATAAAAACTTTTACAACCACGAATTTCGCTGCGGTGAAACCTATGAATACAGCGAGGACTGCCTGTTCCTGAATGTTTACACCCCAAATACGGCAAAAGCCGGGGAGAAGCTGCCGGTGCTGATCTACATCCACGGCGGTGCATTCGTAGGCGGCAGAGCCCACGAAAAGCACTTCCGGGATCCGGTTTGGCCCCTGCACGGGGTGATCGGTGTTACCATCCACTACCGGCTGGGACCTTTGGGCTTCCTTTGCCTGCCGGAGCTGAAAGGCAATTACGGCCTTTATGATCAAATGACTGCCATCCGGTGGGTCAAAGACAACATTTCTGCCTTTGGGGGAGATCCGGAAAACATTACCATTATGGGTCAAAGTGCCGGTGCAGTCAGCGTCCGGCAGCTTTGCCTGAGCCCCTTGACGGAAGGCCTTTTCCAAAAGGCAGTGATGTCCAGCGGTGGCGGTATGGCATCAGGTTTTTCTCTGGAAAAGTCAGAAAACCGATATGCCTACTGGCAGACCTTTCAAAGGTATGCCGGGTGTGAAACAGTTGCCCAGCTTCGTGCCCTGACACCCAGGCAGATATTTGACGCTTTCGATCTGACAAAAAAAGAATTGAAGGGCCGCGGCTACTATCCCTGTATCGACGGCGTGTTTTTGACGGAGAATGCAGCGCCCCACAAGATCCCCTATATGATCGGCGCTACCAGCGAGGATATTATGATGCCGGAGCTGCAGGAGGTGGCGAAGCAGTGGGCAGACGGACAGGAAAAGCCCAGCTTTGTCTGGCACTTTAACCGGCAGCTTCCCGGGGATGACAAGGGTGCATTCCATACAGCGGATATTTGGTACTGGTTTGGCACATTGGATCGCTGCTGGCGTCCGATGGAAGAAAAGGATTATGAATTAAGCCGCCAGATGGTAGACTATCTGTGCAGCTTCGTCCGCACCGGAGACCCCAACACCGGCGGCAAGCAGCCCGGCTGGCGGGCATCAAGCAAAAATGACCCGGCGGTGATGCTCTTGGGCGAGCAGGAAACGGGAATGGGTATCCCGAAGCTGCAAAGGGAGAATGTCCCGCAGCGCAAAGGGGAAAGTGAATAAGGATATAAAAAGGTGCTGTCTCAAAATGATTTTTTGCCAATCATTTTGAGACAGCGCTTTCTTTCCAAAACCGTCAAATTGCAATTTGATCCTTTCACGGTTTAATATTACGAAGAATGGTCAGCAGCTTGTTTGCAGCATGCTGGGATTCACCGGAGTTCATGATCCCGACAGTCCGGCGCAGGAGGCTGCTCCATTCCAGGGCAGTCATGGGTTTTTTGTTGCCGGTGGTCAGGTAAGGACTTTCTGGCAGACGAACCTTGCCAAACCGGCGGGCAAAGGCCGCATCTGCGCCCAAAGTCAAGGCATATGGGGCAAGGGAATGGAAGTAATCCGGGTCAGCCTCGCAAATGCGGGAAAGCTCCTGACGGTCCACATGGCATAGATAATACCGCAGACCCAATATCTGCTGACTGGCTTGCCGGCCTGCTTCTGTACGCAGACCGCCGAAGGTGGCCATCTGACCAAACAGAAGCTGGCAGAAGGAGATCAGAAAGCCAAGTCCGGGCTGACCTGCCAGAATTCCCAGCAAGATCCAGCCACCGCAACAGGCAAGGGCAGTCCACAAAGGACGCTTGTTCAGAGAATACAGACTGGAAGCCCAGTTGTGGATCAGCCAGGCGGAGTATGCACCCACTGCTGCCAATACGATCACCAGCAGCCATTGCAGTGCCGCACCGGCACTCAGGGAAATGCCCAGGCTGATACCGGCAAACAATCCCATGGCTGCGGCAAAGGCCCGGAACAAATGGGGGTTGCCGGAATGGGGGCGGAAGTAAGGCGCAGTATTGGGCGACATTCTTCGCACCTTCATGGAAAGAGCGCCATAAGCGCCGCCGGAGGCATCCACACGATCCCGCTTGCCGAACAGCAGCTTAAAGCACCGCCGTTCAAAGTCGCTGCGCTCATTGCCCATATCCATGCGCTTATAGAGCGTTACCCGGTCATTTCGGTCCAGTTGCATGAGAACATAACCAAGCTGGGCCCAGGTAAGGACCATCATGGTCAGGTCCGTGCCTGCCGAGGTCAGGATCGAGCCAAGCTCACCGGCGGTGCAACCCTCCGGGGGCGTGGTGCAATGGATACGGAAGAATGGGGCGCAGCGCAGGAAGATCAGCCAGTACAGGATCGCCAGCACTGCGCAGACGGCCATGGCGATATTCAGCACCTGCAGGTCTGGAAGGACGACCCGGGTCTGGGGGAACATTTCCTCCGACACCGCAAGGGTCATGACCAAGGTCTCGTGGTCCTTCAGCTCCTTTTGGGAAGCACCGGAGATGGTAGCACCGGAAACGGTATAAGTCAGGTCCTTTTCGATGTTTGCCTGATGATAACCGCTGGAAAAAGCAGGCTTGGCATCGATGAGGCCGGGCAGCGTTACGGAAAACTCCAGCGACTCCACCGGATAGGAGAAGCCGGACAGCAGGGGGAGCTGAAGCTCCAGAAGGTCTGTGTCGGTGGTGTGGATCACATTATTCAGCGCGTAACTGACCGTGATCGTTATATCACCCACCAGATTGCCCAGCGTATCAGACAGGTCGATCAGCCGGGAATCGTTTTTCGATTGTGTGCGTACCCGGTTGCCGTTGAGCGTAATATTGGTAGCATTGCCGGGCACTGGGAAGGTCAGGTCAGAAGCCGCCTGATCCAAATGGATCTTGACGGTCATGTTGACCTGACAGGTACCGTCCTGAGAAACAGTGGCATATGTACCCGCCGCAGGGGCGGAGATTGCGCTTACGCTGACACAGGCAGCGAAAATCAGAAGAAAAGTCAGGAAAAAACCATAGATCCGACGCAAAAAACCGCCCTCCCTTCAACAAAATTCGCAAACGTTTCTTAACGTTGTTATTTTATCATACCCCTTTTGTAAAAGCAAGGTATTCCCAATGGCAAATTTTCGTTTGACGGGCAGATACCTTCCCCGGGGGGAAGGCATTGTCAAACAGAAATTTCACAGGCTGTGGCGGAAAAATGGGTCTGTTGCAAAATGCAAAAATCGATCGTTAGAATTTGTAGTATATTGTAACAACTTAAACTTTACTTTCTAAACAATGTATGGTATA
>CAYLNV010000143.1:0-3664 GCA_964385085.1 uncultured Oscillospiraceae bacterium | reverse complement strand
GACAGTTTTGGCAAGAATGTATATTCTGAATAAATTTTCAGGTTTCTTTACAGCCCTGATCATTCACTTACCTTCTTTTTGCGCTTTCTCATTGCTGCGCATATCAGCACAAAGCAAATGATACAACCGCTGCCGCCGGCTGCTTTCAAAGGACTGTTTATCGCCCATTGGATCAAGGTCAGCGACGGGATAGATTCATATGCAGTGTCTCCGCAATGGATACAAGTCAGGCGGCTTGCACCGTCACGGAACAAGGTGGCTTCGTAAGCGATCTCTGAGGTATATTCATGAACCTCGGGGTCTAAATAGCTGTCCGCATAGCTGTGGCTGCATTGGGTGCAGGTGTACAGCAGACGGCCCTCCTGCGAGCAGGTGGCGGGCTGTGCCACTACCGATTCGTAGGTATGCCCCAGAGCCAACGTGATGTCTGTTTCATACTGTATGCCGCAGTCGCAGGTATGGAGGATACAGCCGGTTTCGGCACAGGTGGGGTCTATTGTCTGGCTGGTATAGCTGTGTGTATGGTCAGCAACTGCTTCCAGAGAGATGACCTGGGTGGTGATGTTATAATCTGTATCCGAAAGAGAAAGATACAGCTTGCCCTCTGTTACAAAGCTGCCGGAAATAAAGGTTTTGTTTCCCCGGGCATCATGGCGATAGACCGTTTGCACGTCTGTGCCGTCCGGCAGCATGGAATACACAGTGGTCATACTGGAAAACCAAAGTCTGCCGTTCCACAGGGAAAGTCCGCTATGCGCATATGTATAGCTGCCGTTGCCCAGATCCAAATACTGCGGCTGAAGGGAATGAAGCGTAGTCTGATCTCCGCTGTTTTCCTGACGGATATTGATATAGCTTACCCAGTTGTTTTGTGTGCGCAGATAGCAGTGGGAAGCATCGGTGTAGATAATGGGGCTTTCGATATCCCGCCAAAAGCTGTCGGTGAAGCGGGTGTCGGTGCAGGTGATGTCCGTATCCCAGCCATAATGCTCTTTCTCCAACATCTGGGCATCTGTGAGCAGGAAATACTCATGGCTCACAAGACCGTAGGTGTCCGGAGTGGGATCATCCCAGGTCAGGTCCACATGATACCAGCTACCGCTGATCTTTACTAAGTTCCATGCATGGTTCATTTCATCGCTGGTTATGTACCGACATTCAATGCCCAGACGGGTCATAATATCCAAGTATGCCATGGCATAGCCGGCGCAGACGGCTGTGCCGTTTACCAGGATGTCATAATTGGTGTTTTTCTCCAGAGATTCGTCATAGATCGCGTTTGCGATCAGAGTGTCGTGGACTGACAAGGCCATTTGCCACTGGCTCATGCCGTCCTTAACAGCTTCGTCTATCAGCTCTGCGATCGCCTGCTCATACAGGGCATAATCGTATTCTGCCTTGTCATAATAAATGGGGGCGAAGGTGAGGATCGTACCCTTGGCGGAATAGGTGTACTGATAGCTGTATACATTCCAGGGCAGCAAGCCGCTGTACTGCACAGCACAAAAAGCCGCATCCAGGGAATCCTCATTCAGTTGAAATTCGGAGAGATCTACCTTTTTATTATATAAGCAGCTTTCGGTCATGAGCTGGTAAAGATCTTCCTGGTTTTCTGCATATGCATCAGGGAGGACCGGCAGGCACAATAACATTGCAGCTAAAGTCAGGACACAAAGAATTTTCCGCATCATACGAGACCTCCTTTATACTTTATAAGATCAATATATCATAAAAGGATAAAAAAGCAAAGAAAGAATATATTTTTTGAATTGTTAAAGAATAATTCAAAAACGACCCCTTGACATTTTTAGCACTCTCTGGTATAGTGTGCTTAGCACTCAAAGAAAATGAGTGCTAAAACGAAAACGGAGGGAACCCATGGAACTGACAGAACGGAAAAAGAAAGTCCTGCGTTCAGTTGTGGATCTGTATATCCGCACCGCAGAGCCGGTCGGCTCAAAGGCCATTACCGAGCTGCCGGATATGCAATATTCTTCTGCAACGATCCGCAATGAAATGGCGGATCTGACCGCCATGGGTTACTTAGAGCAGCCCCATACCAGTGCGGGCCGTGTTCCTTCGGCAGCCGGCTATCGGCTTTATGTGGATGAGCTGATGGCGGATTACCGGCTGAGCATGGACGAGACCGCATCCATCAACACTGCCATTGAAGAGAAGATGCAGCGGGTGGATAAGCTGGTAGAAAAGGTCGCCAAGCTGGTGTCTCAGGCAACGGACCTGCCGGCGATCTCTGTGGCATCCCGTCAGGCCGGTGCAACAGTGCGGCGCTTTGAGCTGATCCTGGCAGGTCAGGGAAGTGTGATCCTGGTGGTCATGCTCAGCGATGAGCAGGTGGTCAACAAGCTGATCAAGCTGCCCCTGAATGTTACGGAGGAGGACCTGAAGATCCTGTCCGCTGTGCTCAATGCCACCATGACAGGCATTGCAGCAGATCAGTTTTCTCAGGAGCTTCTGGAGCGGGTCATGAATTCTGCCGGCGCGGCAGCCAGCCTTGTGCCCATCATCATGGAGTTCACGGCGGAGACCCTGAACCGTCAGGGAAGCACCAACATGGCAGTGGCGGGACAAATGCGGTTATTGGGCCAGCCGGAATACCGGGATGTGGATAAGGCCCAGCGGATCATGTCCTCGCTGGATGAGGAGGCGCTGGCAAACCTGCCTGCAGTCATGCAGAATACCAACGGAACACAGGTTCTGGTCGGTCCTGAAAATGTGGCCCAGGAGCTGAAGGATACCTCTGTGGTCATGACCAAGTTTGACATTGGCGACGGTATGAAGGGTATGATCGGTGTGGTGGGACCCACCCGAATGGATTATGCAAAGGTTACGGCAAGACTTTCCTACTTTGCTGAGAGCCTTTCCAAGATGTTTGCAAAGCCTGAGCAGCCGCAGCTGCCGGCACCCGAAGAAAAGTAAATGTAGGGCGGGGGCTTGCTCCCGCCGCCAAAAAAAGCCGTACAAAACGGCGGGAGCAAGCCCCGCCCTACGGTGTTGACCAGGAGGCATAAAAGTGGCAAAAAAGGAAAAGGAAGAGAAGCAGACACCTGTAGAGGAAGCTGCACAGGAAATGGCTGAGGAAGTTACCCAGCAGGTCGATCCCTGGGAAGAAAAGTACAACGCAGAGCATGACGCTTACCTGCGTCTGGCGGCGGACTATGATAACTTCCGCAAGCGTACCATAAAAGAAAAAGAACAGTCCTACGGAAACGGCAAGGCCGATGCGATCGAAAAGCTCCTGCCGGTCTACGACAATCTGGAGCGGGCTATGGATCAGCCCACCGAGGACACCGCCTACAAAAAAGGCGTTGAAATGACCATGACCCAGCTTGTGAGTGTTTTTGCCGGCATGGGTGTGGAGATTTACGGAAACACAGGCGATGTGTTTGATCCCAATCTGCACAATGCAGTAATGCACACGGAAGAAGAAGGTGTGGAGGAAAACACCATCACCCAGGTCTTCCAGAAGGGCTTCAAGCTTGGGGATAAAATTGTGCGGTTTGCTATGGTGCAGGTCGCAAACTGAATGGACAATTGTCCATTAACATTGTAAATAATTTTTTCATATATTTAGGAGGAATAAAATTATGGGTAAGATTATCGGAATCGACTTGGGTACGACCAATTCTTGTGTGGCAGTTCTGGA
>CAYLNV010000142.1:0-3666 GCA_964385085.1 uncultured Oscillospiraceae bacterium | reverse complement strand
CCTTTGGCCCGGAAAATCTGGGCATTTCCGCACCGATGATCCGCCAGCGGGTGGATCAGGCCCTGAAGCAGGTTGGTATGTATGAATATCGGGAGCACGCACCCCACCTTCTGTCCGGTGGACAGAAGCAGCGTGTAGCCATAGCAGGTATTATTGCAATGGAGCCGGAGTGCATCGTTCTGGATGAACCTACGGCTATGCTGGACCCGCAGGGCAGGCGGGAGGTCATGCAGACCATCAGCCGGCTGAATCAGCAAAACGGTATTACCGTTATTCTCATCACACACCATATGGATGAGGCAGCGCAGGCCCAGCGTGTAATCGTTTTGGATAAAGGGATCGTTGCGCTGGACGGCACACCTCAACAGGTATTTTCTCAGGTTGAGAAGCTGCACAAAATGGGATTGGCAGCACCGGAAACCGTTGAGCTGAGCTGGAAATTGAATCAGGAGGGCTTTTCGCTCCCCTTAGATAAGCTAACAACCGAAGAATGTGCGCAGACACTGTACGAGGCTTTGCAGCCATAACAGGTCTGACCCACTGGAGGAATTAAATTGGCACCTATTTTGCAGGTTAAGGACTTACAACATATATATAGCATAGGTACGCCCTTTGAGCATACTGCGTTGGACGGGGTGTCTTTTTCCGTTGAGCGGGGCGAATTTGTTGGTGTGATCGGACATACCGGCTCCGGAAAATCCACTCTGATGCAGCACCTGAATGGTTTGCTGAAGCCCACCTCCGGCACTGTTTTGCTGGACGGAAAGGATATTTGGTCCGATAAGGCCCTGGCACGGCAATGCCGTTTTCGCGTCGGACTGGTGTTCCAGTATCCGGAATATCAGCTATTCGAGGAAACAGTCTATAAAGACATTGCCTTCGGACCGAAGAATATGGGCCTGTCCGCTTCTGAAATTGACCGTCGTGTACGCAAAGCTGCCGGCTTTGTGGGGATCACCGATGATCAGCTTCAGGCATCTCCCTTTGAGCTGTCCGGTGGACAGAAGCGGCGGGTGGCCATTGCCGGTGTGATCGCCATGGAGCCTGAGGTCCTGATTCTGGACGAACCTACAGCAGGCCTGGATCCTAAGGGAAGGGAAGCGATCCTTGAAAATATCGAAAGCTACCGGAAGGCACAGAATGCTACCATTATGATGGTTACCCACTCCATGAGTGATGTGGCAAGATTGGCGGAACGGCTGCTGGTCATGAGCGGCGCTAAGCTTATGATGGACGGAACACCCGACGCAGTGTTTGCCAAAGCCCAGGAGCTTTTGGACATGGGTCTGGATATTCCGGAAATTACCCGCGTGTTCCTGAAGCTTTCCCAGATGGGACTGCCTGTGGAGTCTGTCTACACCATGGAGCAGGCAGTGGATGCACTGAAGCGGCTGAAGGAGGGGAATGCTCATGCTTAAGGATATTACCCTCGGTCAGTATTTCCCGGGAAATTCAGTTATCCACAGACTTGATCCCAGAACCAAGCTGATTATGCTCATCGTATATATCGTGGCACTGTTTTCTGCAGATTGGTGGGTCTCCTATGGCCTTATGCTGCTGTTTTTAGGGGTCGTGATCACAATATCCCAAGTCCCCCTGAAGGCCGTCGTCAGAGGCATGAAGCCCCTGGTGCTGATCCTGGTGTTTACCGGTATTCTCAATCTGTTTTTTACTGATGGTGAAACGATTCTGATAAGCTTTTGGAAAATCACCATTACCCTGGAAGGTGTAGTCCGTGCATTTTTCATGGTAACGAGGATCCTGCTGATGATCTCCGGCACATTTCTGCTGACTTATACCACATCACCCATCACCCTGACAGACGGTCTGGAATCCTTGCTTGGACCGCTGAAAAAGCTTCGCTTGCCGGTCCATGAGCTGTCTATGATGATGTGCATTGCACTGCGCTTCATTCCCACTCTGATCGAGGAGACCGATAAGATCATGTCTGCCCAGAAGGCAAGAGGTGCGGATCTGGAATCCGGAAATCTGATCCAGCGTGTCAAGGCTTTGGTGCCAATCCTGGTGCCGCTGTTCATCAGCGCCTTCCGTCGTGCAGACGAGCTGGCAACGGCTATGGAGTGTCGCTGCTATCAGGGGGGAGAGGGTCGGACGAAAATGAAGCTTTTGCGCTATAAGCGGGCAGATTATATTACCTTTGCCGTGGGTATACTGCTGATCGCAGCGGTGCTTTTGCTGCGCAATTTTGGTCTGTGAGGTAATGATGAGAAATATTGCTTTGATTCTGACCTATGAGGGTACAGCATATCACGGCTGGCAGGCTCAGAAGAACCTCGCCACCGTACAGCAGACCCTGGAAAAAGCCATTGGAATGGTGGTTGGACACAGCGTCCATGTAACCGGCTGCGGCCGCACCGATGCAGGTGTTCATGCCCGGTGCTATGTGGCAAATTTCCGTACGGAGTCTACCATTCCTGCTGAGCGCCTTCCTTATGCCCTGAATACCCACCTCCCGGTGGATATTGCAGTAACAAAGGCTTTTGATGTTCATGAGAACTTCAATGCCATCGGCTCCTGCGTTCGGAAGGAGTATACCTATACCATTTACAATTCCCGCCTTCGGGATCCCTTCTATGTAAATCGAGCCTGGTTCTATCCAAAGCATCTGGATGAATCCATTATGCTGGCAGCAGCCAGCCAGTTTGTAGGCACCCACGATTTCGCTGCGGTGCGCAGTGTGGGAACGGATGTAAAATCGACAGTGCGAACTGTATATTATTATACTGTGGAGCGTCGGGGAGATCTGATCGACCTGAAGGTCTGTGCCAACGGTTTTCTGTATAATATGGCCCGGGCTATGGCCGGCACGGTCGTGTATGCGGCAGAAGGGAAGATCGCCCCGGAGCAGATCGGCGCGCTTTTAGCGGCCGGAAACCGCACAGCAGCCGGTCCTACCGTGCCGCCCGGCGGTCTTTATATGACCCATCTTTGGTACGACGATGGGATCGAGAAATTTGAGTGCAGCGAAAATTCATAATTTGTTTTTCCTTTTGCGGCAGATCTGTGTTAAAGTATGGCACAGAGAAATTTCCGCACGAAACGGAGTGAGAGATGTATGCAGCCTAAAATGTGTACGAAATGTAAGAAAAATGTGGCCGTGGTGTTTATCACCAAGATCGAAAACGGCGCAACCATGAACGAAGGCTTTTGCCTGAAATGCGCCCGCAGCCTGGGTATCCCTCAGATCGATGCAGCGGTAAAGCAAATGGGCTTTTCTGAGGAGGATCTGGATAATCTGTCTGACGAAATGAGCAGCATTTTCGGACAGCGGGAAGAAGACGGAGCAGAGGACGACGAGCGGGAAAGCCAGACGGCGACATTCCCGCTGATCAATCAGTTGTTTGGTTCTGCACCTCTGCCTGAAAAGAAGAATCCGCCTGAAAAGAAGAATGAGCAGGATAGGGACGCACCCAAGGGAAGTAAAAATAAAAAGCATAAGTTTCTTGACAGCTATTGCATGGACCTGACCGGAAGAGCCAGGGAAGGGAAGCTGGATAAGGTGATCGGTCGGGATGTGGAGACTGAGCGCGTGATCCAGATCCTGAACAGACGGCAGAAGAATAACCCCTGCCTGATCGGTGAGCCCGGTGTGGGCAAAACTGCTATTGCAGAAGGACTTGCCCAGCGGATCGCTTCCGGGAATGT
>CAYLNV010000141.1:0-3669 GCA_964385085.1 uncultured Oscillospiraceae bacterium | reverse complement strand
GATCGTGTATATCGTGGAGACCTTGTCTGTGATCTTGCAGGTGGCTTACTTTAAGCTGACCCACGGAAAGCGGCTGTTTAAAATGTCGCCTATCCACCACCATTATGAGATGTGCGGCTGGAAGGAAGAGAAGATCTGCATCGTCTTTACTGTGATCACTGCAGTAGGCTGCGCACTTGCTTGGCTGGGCATTTCCGGCCGTATCGGCTAAAAGAAAGGAGATCTTATGGCATTGCAGAGCCGTCTGTATGCCAAAGAGAACCGCCGCCGTTCAACGGCGGGTGAAAGTGTTGATATTCCATTTTTAGTGATTTTGATCCTGCTGCTGTTGGTGGGGCTTGCTATGCTTTATTCTGCAAGCTATGCCCAAAGTGAGTACGATACCCACTACACAGATTCCACCAGGTATCTGCAAAAACAGGCAGTGTGTGCGGTGATCGGATTGGCAGCGATGGTGGCAATGAGCCGGATCTCTCCGGATTTCTGGCTGCGGGCAGCCTGGCCGTTGTACGGTGTCAGCATCGTGCTGCTTCTGATGGTGCTGCTGTTCGGCCAGTCGGTCAATGGCGCAAAGCGGTGGATCAATATTGCAGGGCTTCAGTTTCAGCCCTCTGAAATCGCAAAATTCACCCTGATATTGCTGTTTGCCAGACTGACAAAAGGATTTGGCACATCTGCCCGGCAGTTCCGTTACGGTGTGCTGGGATTTGGGGCAGCATTGTTGGGGATCCTCGTTCCGCTGGCATTGGAAAAGCATTTGTCTGCGATCATGCTCATGGGTATGGTGGCAGTGGTGATGATGTTTGTTGCGGGAACAAATCCCAAATGGCTGCTGGCCGGGGCTGGCTTTGCAGCGGTGTTCGTGGTGGTCTATGTCAGCCTTATGGGCTATGCCGGAGATCGGATCACCGCCTGGCTTCACCCGGAGGAAGATCCCAGAGATACCGGTTATCAGATCCTTCAGTCCTTGTATGCCATCGGCTCCGGGGGATTATTCGGTTTGGGCTTGGGAAAAAGCAGGCAGAAATATTTATATCTGCCGTTTCAATATAACGATTATATTTTCGCGATCATTTGCGAGGAGCTGGGCCTGGTAGGGGCACTGCTGATCATCGTATTGTTCGCGGCATTGATCCTGCGGGGCTATTGGATCGCTCTGCGGGCACCGGACCGGTTTTCTACGGTTCTTGGGGCAGGGCTGATCACGCTGATCGCAGTCCAGACGATCTTAAATCTGGGTGTGGTTACAAATCTCCTGCCCTCTACCGGCATTGCGCTGCCGTTCTTCTCTTATGGCGGCACGGCATTGGCGGTAAACCTGGGGGAGATGGGGGTATTGCTCAGCATCTCCCGCTACCGAAATCGGGCAACTCGACAGGAGGATTTAACATGAATGTGATTTTTAGCTGCGGTGGTACTGCAGGACATATCAATCCGGCCATTGCCGTTGCCAATGTGTGCAGGGAGCGGCATCCGGATGTGAAGATCCTCTTTATCGGCGGCGAGGGCGGCATGGAGGAAACACTGGTCCCCAAGGCCGGTTTTGCCATTAAAACATTGCCTGCTGACGGTGCGTCCAGAGGAAGATCCCTGAAAGCGCTTTTTCACAATGTGAAGGTGCTTGCCAATGTGGTGCGCTCCGTACAGGCTTGCAAAAAGATCATTCGGGAATTTCAGGCCGATGTGGTGGTGGGGACCGGTGGCTATGCCAGCTTTCCTGCCCTGATGGCGGCCTCTATGATGAAGATTCCGGCCTGTGTCCATGAAAGCAATGCGATGCCGGGTCTGACCACCCGACTGGTGGCAGACCGGGTGGATAAGGTCCTGGTTTGCTTCCCGGAAAGCGCCAGACATTACCGCCATCCTGAGAAGGTGGAGGTAGTGGGTATGCCTGTAAAGCGTGAATTTATCTTTACCAAAAAGGAAGCTGCCCGTAAAGAGCTTGGCTTGGATGAACGGCCTGTGATCGTTTCTGCCTTTGGCAGCTTGGGGGCTCAGGCTATGAATGAAATGACCACCAGACTGTTCAAGCTTGAGCAGAATGCAGGCTTTCCGTTCCAGCATATCCATGCGGTAGGTCAGTACGGCTGGAAATGGATCCATGATTATGCAGAATTTCAGGGTGTGGACCTGAAAAACAGCCCTTCACTGATGGTGCAGGAATATATCTATAATATGCCAACTGTCATGGCGGCGGCAGATATTGTGATCAGCCGGGCAGGTGCATCCAGTTGCAATGAGATCGCCGCATCCGGCACACCCTGTATTCTGATCCCGTCTCCAAATGTTACGGACAATCATCAGGAAAAGAATTCCAGAGCCCTGGAAGAAAAGGGCGGCGCTGTGGTGGTGCTGGAGGCAGATTGCACAGAAGACCGCCTGATGGCGGAAATTGAAGCCTTGCTTGCAGACCGGCAGAAGTATGACGATATGCGCAAGGCCTTGCAGAACATGGTGATCCCCGACTGCGCAGACCGCTTGTGCGATGTGATAGAGAACCTGGCCCGCTGAAATAAAGGAGTAAGCTATGCAAACAAAAGAGAAAATGGGGAAGTCCCGGACTGCGGTAAAACGCAGGAAGACCAGACCTGCAGACCCGAATATCGTTTATACCCAGCCAAAGCCCTTTGACCGCAGACGGTTCGTCCTCCGCATGGCAACGGTGGTGGCGATCGTGCTGGCACTGGTCCTTGGCATGTCTATCTTCTTTAAGGTAGGGGAAGTAACCGTATCCGGCACGGAAAAGTATACCGCCTGGGATGTGATGGAGGCTTCCGGTATTCGGAAGGGCGAGAATCTGCTGACACTGAACAAAGCAAGGATCGGCGGAAAGATCCGTACCCAGCTTCCTTATGTGGAAAGCGTCAGGATCGGGATCAAGCTTCCGGACACCGTGAATATCCAGATCCATGAAATGGATGTGGTGTATGCCATTGCGGATTCTCAGGATCAATGGTGGCTTATGGATGCATCCGGAAAGATCGTTGACGCAGTCAGCGGCTCGGAAGCAAAGGGGTACACAAAGATCGAGGGTGTTCGGCTTCAATCCCCTGAGATCAGCAAACAGGCTGTTGCTGAGGAGGCAGTGCCCGCAACGGACGAAGCAGGAGAGACCGTTCCGGTTACCGTTAAGGGAAGTGAACGGCTGAGCGCAGTGATCGCGATCCTGCAGAGCTTGGAAGAAAACGGTGTAGTCGGTCAGGCGGCAAGCGTGAATGTTGCGGATATGACTATGATCGAGCTGTGGTATCAGGACCATTATCAGGTGCTTCTTGGAGATACGGAAAAGCTGGACTATAAGATCCAAAGTATGGTCAAAGCCATCGGACAGCAAGAGACTTATCAGCGCGGAATTCTGGATGTCAGCTTTACGACCTGGGGCAACCAGGTGAATTTAAGTCCCTTTTCTGAGTAAATTCTAATTTTTTTAAAATTTCTTTGGCGAAAAATGAGAATTTCTATTGACCTATCGGATTTTTCGGGGTAGAATATAGAAGTGCAATTGTAATTTGAGCAGATATGGCGATCCATTCTGCGAACGATACATAGGAGGAGAAGTTTAAATGTCTGAAATGTACCAGGAACGCGTTGTTAAAATTAAAGTGATCGTTGTAGGTGGCGCCGGCATCAATGTTATTTACCGTATGATAGATGCAGGTGTGGACGGAG
>CAYLNV010000140.1:0-3675 GCA_964385085.1 uncultured Oscillospiraceae bacterium | reverse complement strand
TGTGTGATCGTTACCGGCGATCGGGACAGCTTGCAGTTGATCGACGATCATGTTCGGGTCAAGCTGGTCATCTCCAAGCCGGGACAGACAACAGCGACCCTATATGACACCCGGAAATTCTGCGAAGAATATGGCTTTGAGCCGCCGAAAATGGTGGACCTGAAAGCCTTGATGGGCGATTCCTCCGATAACATCCCCGGTGTGGCCGGTGTCGGTCCGAAAACAGCCACAGACCTGCTTTTGAAATTTGGTTCGTTGAATGGTGTGTATGAAAATCTGGATAATGCTTCCATTCGCCCAAAGCTGCGGGAAAAGCTGGAAGCTGAAAAGGAAAATGCTTACCTTTCTTATGACCTTGCTACCATACGCACCAATGCACCTATTGATTTTGAACCAGGCGACGCGATCATCCGGCCATACGATAAAGGTACACTTTACCGGCTGTTTACCCAGCTTGAATTTGTGCGTCTGATCGATAAGTATGGACTGCGTGGAGCTGAAGCTACGGTCAAGCAGCCTGTGAAGCAGGGTGTAACACTACCCAGAACGTCCGAGATCCCGGATCACTGTGAAAGCTATGCGCTGTATGTTGCGCCGGATGGAAGCATTGGCTTTGCGTGGCAGGAGGGTGTTTGTGCTGTTACACCTATGGAAGCCCTTTGTTTAATGCCGATCCTGCTGGGCGATAGTCAGGCAATTTGCCATGACCTGAAAGCAACGTTGCATACTATGGATGAAATGGGGCTTCCCTCTGGCCGGTTTACCTTTGATACTGCCTTGGCAGCTTATGACCTGAATCCTTCCCAGAGCGATTACGCTGTGTCGAAGCTAGCCACCAGTTTTTTGGCAACTACGGTGGATGACGGGGATGCAGCAGCCTGTGCAGAAGCGCTCTGGAATCTGAAGCCGGTATTGGAAAAAGAGCTTGAGCAGAAGGAAATGCTTACTCTTTACCGGGATATAGAGCTGCCCCTGTGCAGCGTTCTGTACCGAATGGAAAAAGAGGGTGTTGCTATCGATAAAGGGCAGCTTGAGCAGTTCGGCACCATGCTGTCTGAACGGATCAGCGACTGTGAAAAGCTGATCTATTTCTATTCCGATGGGCCCTTTAATATCAATTCCACACGGCAGCTTGGGGAAGTGCTGTTCGAAAAGCTGGAGCTGCCCCCTGTGAAGAAAACCAAAACAGGTTATTCCACCAATGCAGATGTTTTGGAGAAATTGAAGGACAAGCATCCGATCATTCCGGCGATCATGGATTATCGGATGTTGACCAAGCTGAAATCCACCTATGCTGATGGACTGATGCGGGTGATCGCTGAGGATGGCAGGATCCACACCACCTTCCAGAACCTCGTAACGGCTACAGGACGGCTGTCCTCCACCGAGCCCAACCTTCAGAATATCCCGGTTCGGACCGACCTGGGTGCAGAGATCCGGAAAATGTTCATCCCCAGGGAAGGCTTTGTGCTGGTGGATGCGGATTACAGTCAGATCGAGCTGCGTGTCCTTGCGCATATTGCGGAGGATGCTGCTATGCAGGATGCGTTCCGTTCCGGAATGGATATACACACCGTTACCGCATCCCAGGTGTTCGGTGTAGCACCTGAGGCTGTTACGCCGCTGCAGCGCCGCCACGCAAAGGCGGTCAACTTCGGGATCGTTTATGGCATTTCCGAGTTTTCTCTTGCGGATGATATCGGTGTCAGCCGGTATGAAGCCAAGGCCTATATTGACAGCTACCTTGCCAATTATGGTGGTGTGCGGACCTATATGAAGAAGGTGGTGGACGATGCCAGAGACATTGGATATACGAAAACCATGTATGGCCGCCGCCGCTATATCCCGGACCTGAAGAACAGCAATTTTAATGTGCGGCAGGGTGCAGAGCGCATTGCGCTGAATACACCCATTCAGGGTACGGCAGCGGATCTGATCAAGCTGGCTATGATCCGGGTGGATGATGCCCTTCGCAAGAGCTATCCTCAGGCAAAGCTGTTGCTGCAGGTACACGACGAGCTGATCGTGGAATGTCCTGAGGATATAGCAGAGCAGGTCTGTGAGCTGGTCAGCAAGGAAATGGAGCAGGTTGCCCATTTGGAAGTTCCGCTGATCGCGGAAGCGAAATGGGGCAAAAGCTGGTACGAGGCAAAGTGATGGAATATTGTTTGATGAACGAAGCGCATATAGAGCCCATTGCCCGGCTGGAAAAACAGTGCTTTTCTGATCCCTGGAGCGTGAATTCGATCGCCTCTGAGCTGAATAATCCGTTGTCTGTTTGGGTGGTCGCCATGGACGGTCCGCGCCTTGCCGGATATGTAGGCTCCCAGTCTGTTATGGGCTGGGCGGATATGATGAATCTGGCGGTAGATCCCGATTATCGTCGTCAGGGCATTGCAGAACGGTTGATCCAGGAGCTGATATGCCGCCTGAAGGAGGATCAGGTTACCTGCCTGACCCTTGAAGTGCGGGTGTCGAACCATCCGGCAATTGCACTTTATAAAAAAACGGGATTTGCGGAAGTTGGCCGCAGACCCGGATATTATCACGATCCGAAAGAAGATGCACTGATCTTGCGAAAGGAGTGGACAGCTTGAATATTTTAGCCGTGGAATCCTCCTGCGATGAAACCGCAGTGGCCATCGTAAAAGATGGCAGACAGGTGCTGACAGACTGTATCGCTTCTCAGGTGGAGCTGCACCGGGAGTATGGCGGTGTTGTTCCTGAAATTGCCTCCCGAAAGCATATTGAGGCCATTTATGCCTTGGCAGATCAAGCGCTTCTGAATACAGGACTGCACCGTCAGGATATCGATGGAATTGCTGTAACCTATGCGCCGGGATTGATCGGTGCGGTGTTGGTAGGTGTGAACTTTGCGAAGGCTGCGGCCCTAGCCATGAACAAGCCGTTGATACCTGTCCACCATATCCGCGGTCATATCGCAGCAAATTACCTGGCATATCCGGAATTGAAACCACCGTTTTTATGTCTTGTGGTATCCGGTGGTCATACCCTGATCGTAGATGTTCAGGATTATACCAAAATGGAGATATTAGGAACGACACTGGACGATGCAGCAGGGGAGTGCTTTGACAAGGTCGCCCGGGTACTGGGGATGCCCTATCCCGGTGGCGCGGCACTGGACAAGGCGGCAAAGCTGGGTGACGATACCAAGTATCAACTTCCCCGGAGCAAGCCCGGCGAAAATCCCTATAATATGAGCTTCTCGGGCCTCAAGACCGCTGCGCTGAACCTGATCCATCACGCCCAGCAGGTGGGGGAGGAGTTGGATATTCCCAGCCTTTGCGCATCCTTCAGCACCAGTGTTTCCAACACTCTGGTTCCCAGAGCGGAATTGGCACTGAAAATGACCGGCTACCGCAAGCTGGCTGTGGCCGGCGGCGTGGCAGCCAACTCCCGGATCCGCAAGGATTTGACAGAGCTTGCAAAGCGGATGGAAACGGAGCTATACTTGCCTCCGCTGAAGCTGTGTGGTGACAATGCTGCTATGATCGGCGCCCAGGCATATTACGAGTATCAGGCAGGCAATATTGCCGATATGCGCCTGAACGCATACGCCACAAAATCAATTTTGGGTGAGACAAATAGATGAATGCAGGAGAGTTGCAACTTCCCTGCGTTTTTCTTGCAAATTCTATACAGCCAACACCCTAT
>CAYLNV010000139.1:0-3676 GCA_964385085.1 uncultured Oscillospiraceae bacterium | reverse complement strand
GGTCAGGATACGGCGGGACGCAGGGTTGTGCTTCAGATCATAAAGCACACGGTCCACCTGATCGAACATACCCTCTTTGTACTGATGCTTGATACCAAGCTGATAGCCGTAAGCCTTTCCGATCGTGCCATCTTCACCGGCCCATTCGTCCCATACATGGCTGCCCAGATCCTCAATGCGGTTGGACTTCTTCTGCCAGATCCACAGCAGCTCGTCCAAGGCAGATTTCCAGTAGGTACGGCGGAGGGTCATAATGGGGAATTCTTCCTTCAGATCATAGCGGTTTACCACACCAAACTTCTTGACCGTATGAGCGGGTGTGCCGTCTGCCCAACGGGGGCGCACCTCCAGGTCGGTATCGTAAAAGCCGTTTTCCAGAATATCCAGACAGGTAGCGCGGTATAATTCATCTGCTCTGCTCATAAATTGCCTCCCAATTCATGTTTTCACCATTGTATCACAGGATCTCCCAAATTGCTACAAATAATTTCAGCAGGCAGATCCTTCGGTTTGCTGCGCTCACTCTGAATGACGCGATATTCTTACATTGTTTTCAAAATCGGTAATCCGCGTAATGTTTTATTCTACCGTAACGGACTTTGCCAGATTCCTGGGCTTATCCACATCGCAGCCCCGGCACAGGGCTGTATAATATGCGAACACCTGCAGCGGGATCAGGCTCAGGCTGGGCTGCAGGACCGGATGGGTCTTCGGCACTTCAATACAGCTATCCGCTGCAGACAGTGCCTTTTCTTCCATTCCCTCCAGGACCACGCACATCACATCCGCCCCTCTGGCCCTGACCTCCTTCACATTGGCCATGGTCTTATCAAACAGGTGCATAACCGTGTTGACTGCCACCACCAGTGTTCCCTCCTCGATCAGGGAGATCGGTCCGTGCTTCAATTCTCCTGCCGGGTAGGCTTCGCTGTGAAGATATGCCACTTCCTTTAATTTCAGACTGCCCTCCAGGCACACTGCACTGTCGATATTCCTGCCCACATAAAAAGCATCGTGGCGGCCGTGATACCGGTTTGCCAAATACTGGCATTTTTCCAGATTCTCTTTGCTGAGAACACGCTCCACCATTTGGGGCAGCTCCTCCAGTGCCTGCAGCATGGCATCGTATTCTTCTTTCGGCATCGTTCCCAGCTCCTTTGCCATGTGCATGGTCAGCATATAGACAACTGCAAGCTGGGTGGAGAAGGCCTTGGTGGTAGCCACTGCGATCTCCGGTCCTGCCCAGGTATAGATCACCTGATCTGCCAGTTTCGCAATGGCAGAGCCGACCACATTGACGATTGCCAGCGTCCTTGCCCCCAGGCGCTTTGCCTCCCGAAGGGCAGCAAGGGTGTCCGCGGTCTCACCGGACTGGCTGATGATGATCACAAGATTTGTTTCATCGATCACCGGATCGCTGTAGCGGAACTCAGAGGCCATAACTGCTTCCGTAGGGATCCGGCAAGCCTTTTCGATGGTATACTTAGCCACCACAGACACATAATAGGCAGAACCGCAGGCCACCAGATAGATCTTTCGAATCCCCTTCAGGTACTCCCCTGTCAGGTCGATCCCATCCAGATGGATGCCGTCCTTGTTCAGCCGCGGGCTGATGGTATCCCGGATAGCCTTTGGCTGCTCCATGATCTCCTTGAGCATAAAATGAGCATAGCCGCCCCGCTCTGCGGCAGACAGCTCCCATGTGATCTTCTCCCGCTTCTTTTCGATCTTATCGCCCAGGGCATTATAGAAGCAGACGGAATCCCCATTAAAGACAGCGATCTCTCCGTCATCCATATAAGCAACGGTTTGGGTGTGCTTCAAGATCGCCGGCACATCGGATGCCACAAAATTCTCGCCCTCCCCAAAGCCGAAGATCAGGGGCGAGTCCTTTTTGACTGCAATGATCGTACCGGGGTCGTCCCGACACATGATACCAAGGGCGAAGCTTCCTTCGATCCGGGCCATGGCAAGGCGCACAGCGGTCAGAAAATCGTTCCCCTGCTCGTAAAAGAAGCCAACCAGATTGGCTGCAACTTCTGTATCTGTTTCTGAATGAAAATGCATACCCTTGCACTCCAGCCATTGGCGCAGGGCGCTTTCGTTTTCAATAATCCCGTTATGCACCAGGGCGATCTTGCCGGAATCGGACAAATGGGGGTGGCTGTTTACATCTGACGGTGCGCCGTGGGTCGCCCAGCGGGTATGCCCGATCCCCACCGTGCCCCGGACTGTCTTACCATCCTGCACCATATCCCGCAAGACCTGCAAGCGGCCCTTGGTTTTGACAACATCCAGACCCAGCTCCGTTTCCACGCAGATGCCGGCAGAATCATAGCCTCTGTATTCCAGCTTACTCAGCCCATCCAGCAAGATCGGTGCTGCCTGTTTGCTACCTGCGTAGCCTACGATACCACACATAATAAACCTCCTAAACGCAGTGAGCATAGTTTATGCTGACGCTCTGATCTGCGTTTGTCATTTTATACTATTTCTTTATCTTTTTCAACTCTTTATTTAAAAAATTTTGACCAGCACCATTTTAGGTCTGGTCAAAAGAAGTTTGGATCTTTTTCTTTCAGGCTATGGATCCGGCTAAGGCTTTCCGGTTTGATCGGTTCTGCTCCCATCTGTATCAGCTCCCGGGAAGCAGGTGATCCATCATCGAAGCAATATACACTGCTCCAGCCCTTCCGCAGATTTTTTGTAACACCGTCCCATGTGCCGCCCTTCCCCAAGGAGGATTGGGCAACAAACACGCGGTCAGAAAGGCAATGGATGACCCGATTGCGGCTAAGTGCCCGCTGGGCAGAAAAGCCGCCGTCAAAGCTATCCTCCGAAAGGTACAGCACATTTTTCTGAAGGGAATGATCCTCCAGCCTGTCCGCCACCACACTGATCACCTGACCGCCCTGTTCCAGGCAGGCATCCTGTGCAGTTTTGTCTGCACCTCTGGCATTACCGGAAACCAGTACATATCCCTGAAGTGCCGCCTGTTTACCCACCTCTGCGGCAAATTCCAGGTTTTCAGGTGATAAGTTCCGGCTGCCCACAAGGGAAACGGCAGGCTTCAGCAGCAACGACTTATCCCCTTTTGCCCACAGGCAGCCGGGGCAGTCTGCACCCAGACGATGCCGCAATGCGCCAGGGTATTCCTTGCTCACTCTTGTTATGGGGTAGCAATCTTTTCTGGCTGCCTGCGCCAAGTACCAGGACAGAATTTCCTCGTCAGCCAGGAGGTCCAGAATCCTCTGTGCCGCCTCCCGATGATAGCCGATGGCGATCAGGTCCTCCGGGATCATCGCCGCATTATCCACAGGCTTTTCCATGGTAGCTGCCCGGGATACGAGCGTCCGAAGCTGGGCCGTTGTCATCACCTTTCGGGCAGGGTCTCCCAGGTGGCTTGTCAGCAGCAGAAAGCCCCGCTCCCGGGGGGTCAACGGAAACGCTTCTTGATCACCGGGTCCTTGACCGTTTCTTCGGTCAGGCTGCCGTCAGCACCCAGAAGCATAGGTTTGATCTGATAATTGGAATATTTTGCGATCTCATCCAGCTTTGCCTTTTCCGGGAAATTGCCGATGATGGACCATGCCACACCCTTCCGCTTGGCCCGTCCGGTACGGCCGATCCGGTGGACATAGTATTCATTTTCCTCAGGAACATCAAAGTTGATCAC
>CAYLNV010000138.1:0-3694 GCA_964385085.1 uncultured Oscillospiraceae bacterium | reverse complement strand
GGAGGTGGCTGTGCGTAAGCACAGACGGAGGGGTTGTAATCTATCGAAAACAGACAATCCCTCAGTCATATTGCCTAAAATCGGCAATTGCCAGCTCCCTCATCAGAGGGAGCCTTTGACGGGCGACCAATGGTCGCCCCTACCCCATAAACAGAAATTTGACGGTTTTGGCAAGAATGTATATTCTGAATAAATATCAGGTTTCTTTACAGCCCCTTTTATGATACAAACATCTACGTCCTACAAATTTTAACGATAGATTTTTGAATTTTGCAACAGACCCTGTTTAATGGATCAAATGACCCCCCGCAGAACCAGAAGGAATAAAATGCAAGTGATCAAAATTGCCAGAGACAGCAGATAGATCGCAGGTTTTGCACCGTTCTTTCCTGTGGTGGTGCTTGGGGGCAGCAGACGCGTCTTGCGCAGTGCGGAAGTCAAAGGCTTGTAAAGACCCAATGTCAACGCACTGTTTAGTCCTGCCTTCAACGCATTGAAAGGCAAAAAAACCGGCAGAAGCATTTGGGCAACAGCCTCCCGTGTGCCACCCATATAGAGCGGTGTAATCAGCCAGTTCCAAAGGAGCATTACGCAGATCATTGTAACAGAGCCTGCTAACAGACCGAAGATGGCACCCTTGAGCGTGCGGGCTCTTTTGTAAATAAGGGCGGCTGTGCAGGAAAAGCTGACGGTGGACAGGAAATTCATAAGGCAGCCGATGATACCGGTGTCACTGATGGAAACCATTTCGATCAAGCTTACCACAGCGGAAATGATCAAACCGGACATAGGCCCCAACAAGAAACCGCCAATGGTGATGGCAACATCCTTTGGCTCATATTTCAAAAACAGCACTACCGGAATTCTGATCGTGGAAACCAGCAGGAGGGATACAGCCGCCAGCATTGCCATAATGATCAATTTGCGTAAGCGTTCATTTTTCTGCCCCATGAAAATGCCTCCCATAAAAAATGTGCCCTGAGTATAGACTGCTCAGGGCGCAAAATAACATACATTTAAAATGTCTTCTTCCATCCAGACTTTACTGTCGGTATCGGAATCTCACCGATTCAGCACACTTGTGCTCGCGGACTGTACCGCCGGTCGGGAATCACACCCTGCCCTGAAGATCTGTAAAAAGGATAGCACGGGCAGCGGGCAGTTGTCAAGAGGAAATGAATGTGGTAAAATAAATATGATTTTCATTCCCTTTTGCAAATTTCCGTTTGACGAACAGCTTACCTAAAACGCACGTCATTGCGAAACCAGTGCGCACACTGGTTGTGGCAATCCGTTTTCCTTATGAAAATATTCTGTAATTGAAGCATTTTAGGATGCGGTTTGCCACGTCGCTTCGCTCCTCGCAAAGACGTGGGGGTACGATAGCTAGTTGCAATATTTACAACTGTTCGATAAACAGAAAGTTAGCTTTCGGTTGTCGGTTGGGTTTCCAGAGCAGTTGCCTCGGTTGGCTTTGCTTCCGGTGTGGTGGCTTCCGGGGCGCTCTGGAGCCCTTGGATCTTACCGCCGGGAGCGGTGTCGGTAATATCGCCGCCGATGATCTGATTCTTGTAGACCAGCACAGTTGCGTACACCGGCTCTGTAGCACCGGGATAATTGTTCACCTGATACACATAGCGCATAACGGTTTTTCCTGCATACTGGCTCAGATCGTACCCCTGACTTTTTTGCAGCGCATTATAGCGGTCGAAGACCTCCTCAGCGTCCTTCGGGATCCGCACCTGATTGGATTCCTTGGGAGAGGTATTCACATCCCAACCCTGTTCTGTCAAAAACTGGACCCGGGCATCGTTGTTGGATACAGCGGGTGCGGCTGTGGCAGTGTCGCCTCCGCCACCCAGCAGCAGAACAAGCGCCACGATCACAGCAGCAGCGGCGATCAGTCCGATGATAATTTTTTTGAAATCGACCTTTGCGGTCAAGACCATCATAATAAACCCTCCTTGGCTTGTATTATGGTACAGCCTATTCAATGCCGGGGGAGGGTAGAACGGAGAAACTATGGAACGGCTGGACAAATTTTTGTGCGATTGCGGTGTAGGTACCCGCAGTCAGGTAAAAGCGATCTTGAAAGCAGGCAGAGTAACGGTAGACGGCGCTGTGGAGCGGGATAACGGACGGCGGATCGACCCTGAGACCCAGTCAGTTTGCCTGGACGCAGAGCCCCTGCAGGCGGCAGGCCGGGTGGTGATCATGCTCAATAAGCCTGCAGGCTTTGTTACAGCCACCACCGACCCCAAGGAAAAGACCGTTATGGAGCTGCTGCCCCGGGAATATCACCATCTGGACCTGAAGCCGGTGGGAAGGCTTGACAAGCAGACGGAAGGGCTGCTGCTGTTTACCAACGACGGCGAGCTGCTGCACCGGCTCATCAGTCCCAAAAAGGAAGTGCCGAAATGCTATTATGCCCGCCATGAGGGAATGGCCACGCAGGAGGATGTGCAGGCATTTGCAGCCGGACTGACCCTTGGAGACGGAACAGTGTGTCTGCCGGCGACCCTTGCGCCCATCGGTCCGGGGGAGAGCCTTGTTACCGTGTGTGAAGGAAAGTATCATCAGGTCCGCAGGATGATGGCATCCCGGGGATTGCCGGTCCTTTATCTTGAGCGTCGGCAGGAGGGAGATTTGGTGCTGGGAAGCTTACCCAGAGGACAGGTCCGAAAGCTGACCGAAACAGAAATAGAGGCGCTGGACCACTGGCAAGTTGTATAAAAACGGGCATCGCATTTTCTAGGACGGAAAACGAATATTGGGTAATATCCTCCAAAAAAAGTGTGCCTTTTTGCAATAAAATGTCAAAAAGCACTTGCAAGTTGCGCAAAAGAAGTGTATAATACTGGTAACATTTTGTGAAATGCGCATTTGTGCAAATTCATTAAGGAGGTCTGGGAAATGACAAATAGTATTTTTCAGAGCGTGATCTTACAGTTAAAGGATGTTACCGACCGGACATTCGGTGTGGTGGATGCAGAGGGTTATCTGATCGCCTGTACCGATGTTTCCATGATGGGTGAGCGCTGGCCTGAGGCAGTGCTGAAGCTGACCGGCAGCGCAGAGCAGATCGTTACCCACGGCCAAAAGACCTTCCATGCTATGGTCAACAGTGCTAATTTCTTTGAGTGCGCTGTATTCTGCACCGGTGAGGATGAGCTGGCAAAGACATATTGCTCAATGGCATATATCGCTTTGCGCAATGCGAAGTCCTTCTACGAGGAAAAGCATGACCGGGGTACCTTCGTCAAGAATATTATTATGGATAATATCCTGCCCGGTGATATTTATATCCGCGCCAAGGAGCTGCACTTTGCCACCGAAGCACCCAGAGCCGTATTCTTAGTCCGTCAGGTGGGCAAAAACGATGTGGCCACAGTGGACGCACTGTCGAATATGTTCCCGGATAAAATGCAGGATTTTGTGCTGAGCATCAACGAAACGGACATCGCAGTTGTCAAGCAGCTTAATGGCTCTGCGACTGTGGAGGAGCTTGAGAAGATCGCCCGCAGCATTGAGGACGTACTGCGCAATGAGCTGTATATCAAAACTGTCATTGGTATCGGCACTGTAACAGAGCACCTGCGGGAACTGGCAGACGCGTATAAGGAAGCCCAGACTGCCATTGATGTGGGCAAGGTGTTCGACACGGAAAAGAGCATCATCAACTATGAAAATCTGG
>CAYLNV010000137.1:0-3699 GCA_964385085.1 uncultured Oscillospiraceae bacterium | reverse complement strand
TCAGCTCCGGCGCTGCACCGCTGCGGACCTGCTCCATGGCATCCTCCACAGGAATGGTATACTGCCGTGCGTCCACCACACCGGGCACTCGACGAACTGCATCGGAGTGTCCCTGACTGACACCCTTGCCCCAGAAGGTATAGTCCTTGCCCTGGGGCAGGACCGCAGAGGCATACAGACGGTTCACTGAAAACAGGCCCGGATCCCACCCAAGGGAGATCACAGCAATATGGCCGCTTTCGGAAGCCTCCTTATCCACATTTGCAAAGTGAGCAGGGATATTGGCATGGGTATCGAAGCTGTCGATCACATTAAAATCCCGTGCCAGTGCAGGGGTCATTGCCGGCAGGTCCGTAGCACTGCCGCCGCACAGGACCATCACATCGATCCGGTCCTTCCAGCTCAGGATCTCATTTGCAGAGCAAACAGGCACATCAGGGGTCAATATCTTCACAGAAGCCGGATCCCGGCGGGTGAATACCGCGGCGAGCTTCATATCCGGATTCTGGCGAATGGCACATTCCACACCCTTGGCCAGATTACCATAGCCAACGATTCCGATCTTAATCATAAACACGCGCTCCTTCTTAGAGTTTGGATACTAGTTTGTGCGGCTTTTAAACATTTAATCCTGCATCACGCATACATTGCAGCAGCACCTGACGGTGGCCGTCCTCCATGGGGACCAGCGGCAGACGCAGAATGTTCTCACAGAAGCCCATAGCAGCCATGGCAGCCTTTACGGGAATGGGGTTCACCTCGCTGAACAGCGCATTTGTCAAAGGCAGATACTTCTTCTGCAGCTCCATAGCACCGGCAATGTCCCCCTCCAGCACCAGATGGCACATCCGGGAGGTTTCCTTGGGCAGCACGTTGGACAAAACAGAGATCACACCCTTGCCGCCGCAGGCCATAATGGGAACGATCTGATCGTCATTTCCGGAATAAATATCAAGCTGATCCCCTGCCAGGGCAGCGGTCTCCACTACCTTGGAGATATTGCCGTTTGCTTCCTTAATGGCGGCGATCATGGGAACTTTTGCCAGCTTCTCATAAGTAGACGGCTCAATATTCACACCGGTGCGGGAGGGAACATTGTAAAGGATCACGGGCTTGGTAGCAGCCTCGGCAATGGCAGTAAAGGACGCAACCAGACCGTTCTGGGTGGTCTTATTGTAGTAAGGGGTTACCACCAGCACACCGTCATAGCCCAGCTCGCAGGCATGCTTCGTCAAAGAAACAGCATAGGAAGTATCGTTAGAGCCAGTACCGGCGATCATCGGCACACGGCCGGCAGCAGCCTCCAGAGAAAAGCGCAGGACCTCCCGGTGCTCTGCATCGGAAAGCGTAGAGCCCTCACCGGTAGTTCCGCAAATGACCAGCGCATCGATCCCCTCCTCGATCTGCCAATCGATCAGCTTTTTCAGCGCGGGATAATCCACACCCTCCTTGGTCATAGGGGTGATCAACGCTGTTGCTGCACCCTGGAAAATAGTCTGTTCCTTCATAATTCTTCCTCCTTTGATAAAAGCAAAAACCGATGCACTTCAAGCATCGGCTATCCACGCGCAGGACAGTGTCTCCAACCGGCGACATCTGCCCCGGGAAAAAGTCCATGCGCAACGATAGCACTCCGCTAATGCGACAGTCAAACGGATCTTATTCCGTTTGCCCAGGTAAGCCTTCCGCCTTGGCTTCCTTCGGCGACGACCCCTTTCCTTGCTTCCACAGCCCTGCGAAGGCCTCCCGGCAATAAGTACTGATGGTGCGACGCGCCTCTATCATTTTTCATTATTCGGTTGTTTTAAGTTTAGCATACAAACAAAAAAGTGTCAATACAGTCTGCACAGAAAACTTGACAAATATTGCAGGTAAGTTTTGACACAGCACACACAATGATAATTTTTGTTCGTCGAACACCTATCGCAGGGCTTATGGCCGTCTCCCGCCGCAGTGCCTCTCCTGAAAGGAGAGGGGGACCGCGTTAGCGGTGGAGTGGTTTTTAGAATCCCCCAGTCAATTGCCTAAAGATCGGCAATTGCCAGCCCCCTTTAGGCAAGGGGGCCTTTTGGCGGGAGACAGCCATAAGCCCTACGATGAGTCTAATCGTCAAACAGAAAGTTTGATTTACAAAAATCAGGCGGTCTTAGACCGCCTGATCGTGGGTTTATCATTTCTGATTGAGGGTACGGGCGCTGATACGGCCTTCCGGACGGATCTCGCCAACCTTCAAAAGGGAACGCTTGGTAAGACTCGGGCCCACCAGTTCATACACCAGCACAGCGAACAGCACCACATTTCGGGTCAGTGCGCCGTCAGCCAGGGAGGCCGCTGTCAAAGCCATGCCCAAAGCCACCCCTGCCTGAGGAAGCAGGGTGATGCCCAGATGCTCAACGATAGGCCTTGCCTGATGGGTCCAGCGGCAGCTTACATAAGAGCCCAGATACTTGCCGGCAGACCGGGCCAGAATATAAATGACACCCACCAGAATGGTTACAGGCTGAACAAGCACATTCAAGTCAAGCTCCGCACCGGAGATCACAAAGAACAAAATATTCAGCGGCATGGTCCAGCCATCTACACGGTCCATCAATTCCTCAGAGGTGTCGCAGATGTTGCAGAAGATCGTACCGGTCATCATGCATACCAGCAGGAGCGAAAAGCTGCAATGGACAGGGCCTGCCTTAAATTCCAGCATAGACAGTCCTGCAGTCAGCAGCACAAAGGCCACAGAGATGGTCATACGCTTACTGCGGGAGTGGAAAAATTGCTCTACCCAATTCAGAAGCCAACCCATAACGCAGCCCAGCGCCAGAGACAGCACGATCTCCACAATAGGCTCTACCACCACTGCCAGCACGCTGATCTGTCCTGCGGAAAGGGCGGTTGCGATTCCATAGGATACGGAAAACAGCACCAGACCCACTGCATCATCGATGGCGACCACCAGCATTAAAAGCCGGGTCAAAGGACCGTCCGCCTTATACTGCCGGACGACCATCAGGGTAGCCGCAGGGGCTGTTGCTGAAGCAATTGCCCCCAGCACGATGGCACAGGGCAGAGAGATCACCTGCGGGAAGCACAGGTGCAGCACGATCAGCACCATATCCACCAAAACGGTGGTAATGACCGCTTGTCCAATACCAATGATGATCGCGCCTGCGCCCATAGTCTTTAGCTGGCTGAGCCGGAATTCATTGCCGATGGTAAAGGCAATAAACCCAAGGGCGGTCTGGGTTACGATCTGCAAGCCCTCTACCTGCTCCAGGGAGTTAAATCCCAGACCGGGAATATTCAATGCGCCCAGGCAAAAAGGGCCAAGCAAAAGGCCTGCCACCAGATAAGCGGTAACAGCCGGAAGATGGATCAGCTTGGTCAGCCGGGACAGCAGCAGACCGCCCACCAGCGCAATGGCAAGACAAATCAGCGAGGTTTCCATGATATATACGCCTTCTTTTTCAAAACTATCTTTGTTATAAGCCTAACGTATCATATCACTGCCGTGCTTTCCTATCAAGCGCAATTGTGAACAAAGTTTTTCTTTTTTTGTCTGTCCCTTTGTGCAAAAGTAAGCCTATGCCCCCAATGGGTAATGTGCAGATCAGATTTCAGCTTGTTGGTCTGGCGCACTGTAGGGCTTATATTGCCTCTCCTGAAAGGAGAGGGGGACCGCGTCAGCGGTGGAGTGGTTTTCTTGCC
>CAYLNV010000136.1:0-3704 GCA_964385085.1 uncultured Oscillospiraceae bacterium | reverse complement strand
CTCCCAAACCTTTTCATTCACCTTGGAAAAATATGCGTTTTTTTACAGCCCCTTAACTTTAGAAGCGGTATTCCTGTATGGCGCGAATTCTGAGCATTTCCTGCCGGATCATAGCACCGGTGAATATGATCAGCGCATAGACAAAGATCCAGAGCCCATTGATCGCAGCCGCAACTCCCTCCATTATAGGCTGAGCCTGCAGCAAGGCTTCGTTTGCCATGATCATGGACGGAACTGCCAAACAGGCTACCTCGGAGATACAAAGGACAGATGCGCCAAAAAGCACTTTCCCGTTTTCTCTGGTAATTCCGGCCCAAAACAATCCCAGAGAGCCAAACGCAGGGATAAGGGTAAGGACTTGCCACATACTGTTCTTAATACGCCAGGAGGTTTTTTCCATCTGATGGTATTCCTGGATATCCTCCGTCCACTGATCAGCCGCCGCATCCAGATATTCTTCATAATAGAAGCCTGCGATCAGGGGGTGGATACAAATGCTGCAATACGCAATGATCAGTGCGACCACCGCCAACAAGCCGCTGGTGATCTGGGCCTGCATGGTCAGGTAAAAATACAAGCCGGCAACCAGTGCTGTGGAAAGCGCACCGAACCACTGAAGCTTCCGGTTGTTGATACGCGTACCCAAATAAAAGGTAGACAAGCCGCCCAGCAAGGGGATCCAGTTCCAGAAGCACCACATTCTGTTATTCAGGCGGAAGGTTTGCTGGAAAACCAGCTCAGACCGTTCCTTTTCGTCCTCCAGCATCCATTCCACCTGCTGCTGATACTGCTGTCTGTTATTGAGGGTATGGATCACGCACAGCATCCACACGATCACATGGGTGATCAGCGCATAAAGCAGCACCGGCCATACAAGCCCCAGCACAGACAGGATAAAGGTGATCAGGCTGGATGCGCCGTAGAAAATGCCCAGCTTGGTGTAGCTTTCATTCCTGGCTCGCTTACCCATAAACAAGTCTGCGCTGAAGAAAAAGACCGGCACCAGCAGCAAAAGCAGACATTTATTGTACTTCTTGGTTTCTTTCTTTTTTGATTTCGTTTGCATTTGATCTTTCCCTCATTTGCTTTGTTTTGCACTATTATACAAAAGTTGTTGCGTATACGCAAGAGTAAAACACGAAAGAAAATGTTAATTTTCCGTGTAATAAAGCCTTTCCCTGAGACTTTTGCATGACAACGGAGCGGGCGGGGTGCAGTTTGCACCCCGCCCGGGTCAACTATGAAAGAGACGCTTTTATAATACCGTAATAATCCTGCTGGAGGATCTGCTTGGCATAGGATGTCTTGGCCTTTACCAACTGGGAGACCACAGCCACATAGTCCTCTCCCACTGTTACTCCCGCATTGGGTGTAAATGTGCCGGTCCATGCATTGTATGTTCCTGCGGCCGTGATCCAGCTATAAGTGTTTCCTGCCGGGAACACCACCAGGGGCATACAGGTGGAAGGCTGCGCTATATCATAATTGGCAGCAAACACATCCCTGCCGGAATAAAGGCGGGAATCATATTCGATGCCAAAGAGATTGTTGAGCGTTGGAACAATATCGATGGACGAACAGGGTGTGTCCACCACCACCGTTTCTTCCATACTGCCGCACCAGAGGATCAGGGAGTTTTTATAGCGAGAGGTATCCTTGGTGGTATCCTCTACCCCGGACAATTCCAGATAATAATCCGTTTTATCCTCACTGAGCGCATAGGGATAATGGTCTGCGGTCAGCACGATCACCGTATCATCAGCAATACCGGCAGCTTCCAGCTTTTCCATCAGGTATGCCATTGCCGCCTCCAGCTCCAGATTACAGGCAATATAGGCCTGCACCGCATCGGATGCGTTGGGATAGGCTTCCTGCGCCGCCTGCTTATTCTTGTAGCTCATATTGTTGCCGCCCCAGTTATAGTTGGCATGGCCGCTGACGGTCATATAATAAGCGTGGAAGCTTTTGCCGTTTTCCACATAATCCTGAATATAGGTATCCACTGTGGAAACCATCATTTCCAGATCGGAATTGGGCCAGGAGCTGCTTTCCAGCACAAGGCCGTTGCCCACTGCTGTCCAGTTATAGCCCATGTTGGGGTGGCTCTTATGGCGGTCATAATAGGTATAGGTATTATTGTGGTATGCAAGGCTGGAATAGCCACGGGTCTGAAATGCCCACCCAAGGGTATAGGGCATGGAAATGCCGGCACTGGCTTTCAGCGCAAGATTCGAGCCCTGCCAGGTAGGGATCAATCCTGTAAGTACCGCAAATTCACCGCCTGCGGTGGACTGATTCCAATCAGGCTGATAGTAGTTCGTGAACACAAAGGACTCATTCGCCAGTTTATAAAGGGTAGGTGTCAATGTCTCGCTGATCACATAGGGGCAGAAGGCTTCTGCGGTGATCAGGATCAGATTCTTCCCTTCGAAAAGGCCTGTGTATTCATTTTCCTGAGAAGGTGTCAGCGAGCTGAAATATTCGTGCATCGCCAGCACGGTATCGCTGGAGGCGCTTTGCTTCAAGGCTTCAAAGTCAATGGATAGCGTATTGTAACCATAGACAGGCTCCGGCTCGGTGGCTTCCGTGGTTTCGTCCGGTTCTGTCCCTTCGGTGCTCTCCAATGCTTCCAGGGTGGTTTCCTGTGTTTCCTCCGGCAGGACCGTGGGAAGCTCGATCTTCTCCAGGGGTGCTTCCGGTATGCCGATGATCCAATACTGGAGCTCCAGCCGCAGGGTCGTAAGCGCGCCAAATTCCTGAATAGAGGTATTGGCCTGGTAATCATAGGTATAGACACTCTTTGCATTGCCAGCAGCAGATACGGTACTGCCCGCTGCCTGAAACAGCACCAGAAGGATCAATAGGACCAACCGGTTTCCGGACCAGCGGCAGAAAAACCTTGTCCGAAGAAACAGGAAGATGATGGTGGGCAATAAAGCCAGGAAGATAAAAAGCAGGTTATGGACGATCACCTCGCCCATCGTGCCGGAAAAATCGCCCATGACACCGCCGGTCATCTGTGCCATGTATCCCACTGCGTAATAAGTACCGAAAAAATACTCACAGCAGTGGGCAACGCAGATATATATGCCGCCAAGAAAGAACAGGAGGCCTGCCAAAGTACGGGCCAGTCTGGGCCAAGGGAGCAGGTCCAGGATCAGGTATAACAGAAGGCCTGCTGCCACGGAAAACAGGGTGATCCGCAAAAGGCCAAGGGACAAGAACAGCGTTTGCTTACTAAATGCCCGCAAAAGCAGTTCACCGTATAAAATGACCCCAGGGAAAAACAGGACACGCAGGGGTGTGCCTTTTCGTTTTCTTGCTGACCTTTGTTCAAAGGGGTCAGTATATTGAAGCTTCTCTTCCATTGGTATCTCTCTTTCAAAAGCTTTTCAAATCATGTTTATGTATGATACCACAAAAAACGCTTCTTGTCATCCCCTGTTGCGACCTTTTTCGCCATCAGGCGGGATCGGGATGCTTTAGGGCGACCACCGGCCATCAGCGAACACATTTCCTGTCATTTACTGTAACGGAGGGGCAAGACCCTCACCTGCGATGAACAGAATTTTTTCTGAATTTCCGGAAAAGAAAGGGGCTGTAAAGAAACCTGAAAATTTATTCAGAATATACATTCTTGCCAAAACCGTCAAATTTCTGTTTGACGGTGTGTTGCACCGCCTCAGAGCCTCCCCTTACACAGG
>CAYLNV010000135.1:0-3714 GCA_964385085.1 uncultured Oscillospiraceae bacterium | reverse complement strand
GCTCAATACCAAGACCACCGATGTGGAAGGCTCCCTGTCCCAGCTTCGGCAGTTAAAGGAAGCAGGCTGTCAGATCGCCCGCCTGGCAGTGCCGGATATGGCGGCAGCAAAGTCCTTTTCCGACATTTGCCGGGAATCTCCCATGCCCTTGGTGGCAGACATCCATTTTGACTATAAGCTGGCCATTGCAGCCGCAGAGGGCGGTGCGTCCAAGATCCGGATCAACCCCGGCAACATCGGCGGTGAAGATCGGGTAGAGGCTGTCGTGGCCGTTTGTAAGGAGAAGAATATCCCCATCCGCATTGGCGTCAATGGGGGAAGCCTGGATAAGAAGCTTTTGGAAAAGTACGGACATCCCACCGCGGAAGCGCTGGTGGAGAGTGCCTTCCGGCATTTGGAGCTTTTGGAGAAATTCGGATTTTATGATACCTGCGTGTCGATGAAATCCTCCACTGTTCCGACTATGGTGGCATCTGCCCGGCTGTTCCGGGAGCAATGCGACTATCCCATCCATATTGGTGTAACGGAGACAGGTCCTGTCCGTATGGGACTGATGAAATCGGCAATGGGGATCGGTGCGCTATTACTCGACGGCATTGGTGATACCATCCGTGTAAGCCTGACTGATGATCCGGTGGAGGAAGTGTATGCTGCCAAGGATATTCTGAAGGCGGCAGGTCTGCGCAAAGAGGGTGTGAATATCATTTCCTGCCCCACCTGCGGTCGGACGAAGATCGACCTGATCGGCCTTGTGAATCAGGTGGATGAAGCATTGAAAAATTGCGAAAAGCCGATCACCGTTGCGGTCATGGGCTGTGTTGTCAATGGTCCGGGAGAAGCAAGAGAAGCTGACATCGGTATTGCCGGCGGCGACGGCTGCGGTATGCTGTTTGAAAAGGGTGTGCAGACTGTGAAGCTGCCCTATGACGAGCTGTTGCCGGCCCTGCTGAAGCGGATCGAGGAGCTTTGATCATTCGATCTGCAGCACCTCGTTGATACGAAACCTTCATAGATTACCCTGTGAGGGTTTCATGTTAACGAGGGGCAAACCAAAACAGAGTATTTCATTTACACATAAAGAGGAAGCTATGAACGAGCAAGTGCTGTTTTTGAATATGTTCCCGGACTTTGCGCCGCCTGAGGAGCTCTCTGAGCTTCTGTCTCAGGCGGTCATTGCTGCTGCAGACATTGATCCGGCCACCCGGAAGGTTTCTGTGGCGATCCACACAGCCCGGTATATTCCCAAGCGGCTTTTGGATCAAATGGCTCAGCAGATCGCGGCAGATTACGGCCTTGCTTCCATGGAGCTTATCGCCACCTACCCGGCTGACCAACTGACACAGATCGAGCCGGAGGAATTGATGGCACTGTTTGTGGCACAGAATTCCATGTGCCGGGGAACGCTTGCCGGGGCACTGTGGAGCTGGGAGGGGAATACCCTGCATATCCATCTGAAGGCCAACGGCAAAAGTGTTCTGGAAGAGTGCGTAAGACCGGTGCAGGAGATGCTGCGGCAGAAATTCTCTGTGGATGTGGCTGTGGAGATCCATGCCGGACAGACCCTGGAGGGGAAGGCACTGTTTGAAGCTATGGAGAAAATGCGGGGCAGTATTATGCAGGATCTGCCGAAGGCAGTGCACAGACCCGCTGCAATAGAGGAGAAGCCTCAGGACAACGGTGCGATCTATGGCAAGCCCTTTAAGGGCAGCAGCGTGTCCATGGAGGAACTGAATCTGGACATGGGCTTTGTGATCGTGGAAGGCCGTGTCTTTAACATTGAACATAAAGAACTGACCAAGCGCAATGCCTGGGTCGTTAACTTTGATATAACGGACAATACTTCTTCTATCCGGGTCAGCCGTTTTTTGGAGAAGAAGGATGCAGAGCCTATTTTGCAGGGAGTGAAGCCCGGCGGTGTCTACCGGGTGCAGGGCAAGCTTCTGATCGATAACTTCACCAATGAAATGGTCCTGCGGCCCAATGCCATTATGGCAGGATCGATGCCCAAGCGTCAGGATCTGGCGGAGGGTGAGAAGCGTGTGGAGCTGCACCTGCACACATCTATGAGCAATATGGATGCCCTGACCAATACCAAGGCTGTTATCAATCAGGCAGCAGCCTGGGGACATCGGGCCATCGCCATTACGGACCACGGCTGCGTCCAGTCCTTTACAGATGCCATGCACGCAGTAGAGTGGGGCAACCCGGTGGTGGCAGGCACAGATAAGAAGATCAAGATCCTTTACGGCTGCGAAGGCTACTATGTAAACGATGTGGATGACCGGGTGGTGGTCCATGGCACACAGAATATGACCTTCGATCAGGAATTTGTGGCCTTCGACCTGGAAACCACCGGACTGTCAGCCAGCGAGGACCATATTATTGAGATCGGTGCAGTGGTATTCCAAAACGGTCAGGAGGTCGATCGGTTCCAGACCTTTGTAGATCCGGAAATGCCTTTGCGCAAGGAAACCACAGACCTGACCGGCATCACCGATGAAATGCTCCGGGGCGCACCGAAGATCCGGGAAGTTCTGCCGAAATTCCTGGAATTTATTGGGGATCGGGTCTTGGTTGCCCACAATGCAGATTTTGATACAGGCTTTATTCGTGTTGCCTGTGATCGTCTGGGATTGGACTATCATTACACCTCAGCGGACACCCTGGTGCTGTCCCAGAACCTGATGACCCAGCTTAACCGGCACAAGCTGGATGTGGTGGCAGATGCACTGGATCTGCCGGAATTCAATCACCACAGAGCCGCTGACGACGCAGCCACCTGCGGCATGATCATGGCACGGTTCTTTGAAAGGCTGGCGGACATGGATATCCATGACCTGCAAAGCATCAATCCGGCTATGGAGCCCATCCGGGCACAGCGCCGCAGAGAGGACCGGTATGCCCAGCATATTATCCTCATTGCCAAAAATCAGCTTGGCCTTCGGAATCTGTACCAACTGATCTCTGAAGCAAACCTCTATCATTTCAAGCGTGTTCCCAGGATCCTGAAGTCGGAGCTGATGAAGCTCCGGGAGGGTCTGATCATCGGTTCTGCCTGTGAAAACAATGAGATCTTCCAGGCTGTGATCAATGGAAGAAGCGATCAGGAGCTGAAGCGCCTTGCTTCCTTCTATGATTATCTGGAGATCCAGCCCCTGGCCAACAACCGCTTTATGCTGGATAAGGGGCTTGCCAGGGATGAGGAACAGCTTCGGTCCTATAACCGCACCATCGTGGGGCTGGGACAGGAATTGGGCAAAATGGTGGTTGCCACCGGAGATGTCCACTTCCAGAATCCGGAGGACGAGATCTTCCGTCATATTCTCCTTGCCACCAAGGGCTTTGATGATGCGGATAAGCCGAACCCCTTGTATTTCCGTACCACCGATGAAATGCTGAAGGAGTTTTCCTATCTCGGTCAGGAGAAGGCCCGGGAGGTGGTCATCACCAATCCCAATATCATTGTGGATATGTGTGAGGAGCTTCGCCCCGTACCCCACAATCTGTTTGCCCCCAAGATCGAAAACTCTGTTGAGGACCTGAAGGCGCTGGTGTACGGAAAAATGCACCGGCTGTATGGAGAAGATCCTCCGGAGCTGATCGTTAAGCGCGTGGAAACAGAGCTGGGCGATATCATCAACTGCCACTATGATGTGATCTATATGTCCGCCCAGCGGCTGGTGCAGAATTCACTGGAAAACGGCTATCTTGTGG
>CAYLNV010000134.1:0-3735 GCA_964385085.1 uncultured Oscillospiraceae bacterium | reverse complement strand
AATAATAGGGATTCACACAGAGCGGGTATTTTTCAATAATTTCTGCCATCTGTGCAGCCTCCGATTCACTCATAGCAATACATTTTCGCAGTCCATCCATATCACGAATACTCTGATTCAAAACATCCTTCCA
Organism: uncultured Oscillospiraceae bacterium; assembly: GCA_964385085.1. GTDB lineage: Bacteria > Bacillota > Clostridia > Oscillospirales > Oscillospiraceae > Faecousia. Next base: position 3,602 of record CAYLNV010000134.1, on the reverse strand, counting down.
GTTCATTTTCATAATTCAGAATCGCTCCTTTGCAATTGTATTAACGTACAGATAGCTAACTTTGTTAGCTATATAGGGAATATAATATGGTAAAGCCATAGACTTTTCCCATTCTTTGTGATCTTGACTATTTAGCTAATAATATTAGGTATTATACAGATAGATCGTGTATTTGTCAACTCATCCCTTTGACAGTCGTCTTCGACTTTGACACAGGGGACGGTTTGTGTGTTAAGTATCCATCCAATAACTAACCAAGGGGACAAGGGGGCGGTTCTGTTGCCCCTGAGGAAAAGGACGATTTCCAGGCATAACTAACCACTTTGGCGGGGAGCGCAAAATGCGTTTCCCGCCTTCAAGCGCATGTCCGTCCATAAATTCACTCCTTTGGCCTTGGTGCTTGCCCCATCAGAGGAATATGCAAAAAAATGTGTGATCAGGTGATTGAACCAGAAGGAAAACTATGGTATAATGCTCCTATCGAAAAAAACAGCGGTGATCCAGAAAGGACGAATATAATGGAAAGCTTGTGGAACGGCTTTGCCTGCGAGGAATTTGAATTTGAGGGATATAAAGCCCGTGTTGTGTTTCCTGAAGAAGGAACAGCGGTGGGAAAGCTGGCGCTGAAGACCCTGTACTGGGGTGCATTTCCCGATGTTGAATTGGGTTTGTTGAAAAATGGCTATCATCTTGCCTATTTGGAAAGAAGATCCAGATTTCCCTCTCAGGAGGAGAGTGAACGCACGGCTCGCTTTGTTCAGCTTGTGTCCGAAAAGAATAACCTGAACGGAAAATGCGTTCTGGTGGGTATGAGCCTGGGTGGTGCCTACGCAATGCGCTTTTCCTATTATCATCCGGAGCTGGTTAGCTGCATTTACTTAGACGCACCGGTGCTCAATTACTGTGATTTCCCCGCTAAGGTGGGCATTCCCTTTAATGAACAGGTATGGGAAAATGAGTTTTTAAAGGTGTTTCCAGGAATGAAACGGTATCAGATGATGGGCTTTCAGGAGCATCCAATGGATGCCATCGACACCGTTAAGGCGCATAAGATCCCTGTTTTGTTGGTGTACGGTAAGGAAGACTGCACTGTTCCTTATAAGGAACACGGTCTGTTAATGGAGCAGGCTTATGAGGGCAGTGACCTGCTTAAGATCGTTCCTGTGGCATACAGAGGGCACCATCCCCATGGTAAGATTGGTGATAGTGGCGAACTGGTGCAGTATATTTTGAAGAATAGCTAAAAGAGGAGCAGATGCTATGGAAACCCTATGGAATGGCTTTGCCTGCGAAGAGTTTGAATTTGAAGGCTATAAAGCATTTATCGTATCTCCGAAGCCAGGCACGGAAGTGGGGAAGCTGGTGCTGAAAACCCTGTATTGGGGCGCATTTCCGGACATTGAGATCAATCTGCTGAAGAATGGCTACCACCTTGCCTATGTGGAAAAGGCCTCCAGATTCCCAACCAAAGAGGAATGTGATCGCAGAGCGCGCTTTGTTCAGTATGTTTCCCGAAAACACGACCTGAACGGAAAGTGTGTTCTTGTGGGCATGAGCTTGGGCGGTGCCCATGCAATGCGCTTTTCCTATTATCATCCGGAGCTGGTTAGCTGCATTTACTTAGACGCACCGGTGCTGAATTACTGCGATTTCCCCGCTAAGATGGGAATTCCTTACCGGGAAAAGGTATGGGAAGAGGAATTTCTGAAAGTCTATCCGGGGATGAAGCGCTATCAGCTTATGGGCTTTACCGAGCATCCGATCAATGCCGTCGATACCATTATGGAGCATAGAATCCCGGTCCTTCTGGTATGGGGCGCAGAGGATTCCACCGTTGTTTACAATGAACACGGCCTGTTTATGGAACAGGCATACGAGGGCTCGGACCTGATCAAGGTGGTTTGCGTTAAAAGCAGAGGACACCATCCCCACGGCAGGATCGGCGACAACAGCGATCTTGTCCAGTACATTTTGGAGCATAGCTAACAATAAAAAGGGGCTGTAAAGAAACCTCGATATTTATTCAGAATATGCATTACAAGGGCGCGTTGCAAAATGATGCAATGCGCCCTAAAACTATGCAATTGTCTGCACCCTGCTACCTCGTTAATACTAAAGCCTTACAGACCAATGTGTCAAATTTCTGTTTGTTGGTCTGGCGCACTGTAGGGCTTATATTGCCTCTCCTGAAAGGAGAGGGGGACCGCGTTAGCGGTGGAGTGGTTTTCTGCCACAGGCAGCGCTCCCATTGCAAGCCCCCAGTCATATTGCCTGAGATCGGCAATATGACAGGCCCCCTTTAGGCAAGGGGGCCGTTTAATATCTCTTAAACGATCACTTCTCGCAGCCATTCCAGCGTACATTCTACCATATGCTTGCCAAGGTCGCAGCTTGCTTCCTTGGCGCTCCGGGCGAACCATTCAGTATTTCGCTCACAGCGGGAAAGGTCCACCAGCTCCGGGTATGTGCCCATCAGCAGGGAGGTCTCCCACTTGCCCGCATGGTCGAATCCACCGCATTTGATCTGGGCATCTGCGCCGATCAGGGGGATGACCTTGATGTAAGAGAAGGGGTCGTCGCCACTGCCCATGTTCTCATAATAGGCGGCATAGTCATCGCTGCCCCACCAGCCCTTGCCTAAGGTGTTTTCCATGTACTCCATCGTCACCTTCTTGGCGGCCTTGTGGCAGGCGATGGTCATGGGCATGAGACCGGCGCCTTCGGTCTGATGATGGGGGATCAGATAAATGTTCTTGTGACCGGCATCGATCATGGACTTGAGGATGTAGTACAGGTAATTGACATAGGCATCCTCATCCACATGGAAGTGGCTAGGCTTGGGTTCGCAAACAGCGTAGGAAGCCACGCCGTAATAAATGGGAGGACAGACAACGATCTCTTTTTCCTTTTCCAGCTCCCGGAGGCAGCCGGTGACGACCAGAGTATCGGTGCCACAGGAGGCGTGACGGGCGTGGTATTCCAGAGTACCGATGGGGATGATAAAGGGAACCTTGCGGTCTACGGCATCCTGAATTTCATCATAAAACATTTCCAACAGTTGCATGACAGTCACTCCTTAAAATTTTAAAATAAAGCAACATTGCGAGACCCGTAGGCCTCGCAATGCGGTTGTGTATTTACGCAGCCTTCTGAGAAGCCTCGGATTCTTTCTTTTCCTTAACCTTCTTGGGTCTCTTGCCGGAGCCGACCTGAGTGCTCATGATCAGAACAACGATCAGCATGCCGCCCCAAATGAGGGAGGAGTAGTAGGTGTTCAGGTTGCCGAACAGGTTGATACCGGTTGCAATGATCTGAACGGTGACGATGGAGAGCAGGATGTTGGAAATCTTACCCTGACCGCCATCGGGAATACAACCGGCCAGAACCAGGATCAGAATAGCACGGGTGGTGTAGTCGATACCGTAGTCAGCCTTTGCAGAACCCATGGTGTTGACCATGATCAGAATACCGATGGTTGCGAAGATGGCGGACAGCAGGTAAGTGGCAGCCAGCATACCGTGGACATTGATGCCGGAGAACTTGGCGGCCTTCTTGTTGGTGCCGATCATGTACAGCTTCTCGCCGAAGGTGGTGTACTTCAG